>JABMMT010000020.1 GCA_013205155.1 Betaproteobacteria bacterium
AAGAGGGTCTTGTGTGGTAACGCCAGTAGGGCAAAAGCCAGTATTGCAAACTTGTGCCTGAATGCAGCCAATCGAGAACATAAATCCTCTAGCACTATTACACCAGTCAGCACCCAGAGCAAATGCAACAGCCATGTCAAAGGAGCTAATGATTTTTCCTGAACAGCCAATCTTAATCTGATCACGTAAATTGACACCCACCAAGCTATTGTGTACCAAGCGCAACCCCTCTTGTAGTGGAGTGCCGACGTGATTAGTAAATTCAACAGGGGAGGCGCCAGTCCCGCCCTCAGAACCATCCACCACAATAAAATCTGGATAAATATTGGTTTCTAACATTGCCTTGACAATCGCAAACCATTCCCATGAATGGCCAATGCATAATTTAAAGCCTACTGGCTTACCGCCAGATAGATCTCGCAGTCTCTGAACAAAGTGCATTAACTCTAGGGGGCTAGAAAATTCACTATGTGAGGCAGGGGAGATGCAGGCTACGCCTTCAGGTACTCCCCGTGCAGCAGCAATCTCTGCTGTTACTTTTTTACCAGGCAAGATGCCACCGTGACCGGGCTTAGCTCCTTGACTCAATTTGATCTCGATCATTTTGACTTGAGGATCAAGTGCATTCTCGGAATATTTTTCTGCATTAAAACTACCATCGTGATTGCGACAACCAAAGTAACCAGAACCAATTTCCCAAATTAAGTCACCACCATGAATACGGTGATAACGCGAAATTGAACCTTCCCCAGTGTCATGGGCAAATCGCCCCTTTTTAGCTCCTAAATTCAGAGCCATCACTGCATTTGCACTCAGAGAACCAAAGCTCATGGCGGAGATATTAAAAATACTGGCGTTATAAACTTGTTTGCAGTCTTTGCCGCCTATCATGACCCGAAAATCATGACTAGCCAATTTGGTGGGGGCCAAGGATTGATTAATCCATTGGTATCCAGGCGCCATGACATCTAAGGTAGTGCCAAATGGGATTGAGTCAGGAACTGCTTTAGCACGTGAATAGACTAGCGTTCTTTGTTCTCGAGAGAAAGGCGTTTGGTCGTTATCACCTTCGATAAAGTATTGCCGAATTTCAGGGCGGATATATTCGAGCAGGAAACGTAAATGCCCAATGATTGGATAATTACGTAGGATCGACATTTTGGTTTGGATTAGATCATAAACTCCAACTGCTGATAAGAAACTGAAAAAAATAAAGAATTGCCAAACATTCTCATGCATCCCTAAGCCAATCAAGCTTGCAATAGCCCCTGTAGTACATAGTACAAATGGGGTATACCGAATTGGAAAAATGCCACTCGTTTTGCTATTCATAGATCCTCACTTTTGCACAGTAGTATAAGCTTCTTAGGTGTATCAGTAATTACGGGATAATCATTAAATTGTGATTGATCTGGTGGCTGGAATGAAAGTGAATTCTGAGGGTGTCTCTTCATCGAGGGTATATTTACCGAAAGGACGAAGTTTTACTAATTTACTGGAGTTTTTTGTAGCAAACTTTCCTCATATCAAAGCAAGCGAATGGCAAGCCCGCTTCACAGAGGGTCTAGTAATGACATCAGATGGTCATGTGCTTGCATCTACTGATCCCTATCAAGCTAATATTCATCTACTGTATTTCAGGCGCCTTAATAGAGAGCCGGAGATTCCTTTTGAAGAAACAATCCTTTTTCAAGACACACATATATTAGTGGCTGACAAACCACATTTTTTGCCAGTGACGCCAAGTGGTTTGTATCTGCATCAGACCTTACTCAACCGTTTAAAGAAAAGAACAGGAATACAAACTCTGAACCCTATTCATCGGATTGATCGAGATACTGCTGGACTTGTAGTATTTTCAGTCAATCCAAAAGAGCGAGCGCAATACCAGAATTTATTTAGGGACCGCTTAGTGAAAAAAATCTACGAGGCGATTGCGCCATACTCAGAAAATCTTGATCAGAGGCTTCCAATGACCTATCGAAGTCGTATCGAAGAGTCAGATCATTTTCTCCAGATGCAGGAAGTAAACGGTGAAGCTAACTCTGATACTTATATAGAGCTCATTGAGAGAATAAAGCCTTGGGCAAGATATCGCCTGAGTCCTGGGAGTGGAAAGAAGCATCAATTACGCTGCCATCTCAATGCGCTCAATATTCCCATCAAAAATGATCAGATCTATCCAGTACTGACACCATATCAAGAGTATGACTTGGACGTCTCTAAACCTTTGCAATTACTGGCAAAAGAAATCTATTTCAATGATCCTATTACAAAAGAGCCTAGAGCCTTTATTAGTCAAATAAAAATGACTTAAGTAAATTCTTAAGTCATTTATTAAAAGTCGACTATCTGGGTGTATTCTGATCTAAATCAATGATTGTGATAGTCCTCTATATAAAAGAGAGTATTCTTAACGTTTAAACATTATCAACATAGGATAGCAATGTCATTAAATCACGCAGTTATTTGGATTGACCATCAAGAAGCGCATGTGATGTTTTTGAGTGAAGCAGCCAGTGAGGCTGAAGTGATTAGAAGCAAATCTTCTCAT
>JABMMT010000207.1 GCA_013205155.1 Betaproteobacteria bacterium
ATTTGGGAGTAAAACATATCTTTCAGGCTGATCTATGAGTGATTCACCTGGCTTTTAAAAATGACCTCGACAAGAGGATGATGAATTTTTTTCTCAGATCGAATTCCATAAAAGTATTCCTACATGTTATAGCAGGTTCCCAGAAATTCAATTCCGTAAGTTTCTTTGAGATCCTTTTGGATTAATTTACCAGCAGGAAAGACGCCAAATCCGCTAGCTGCAAAAGTTTTTAGAAGTGCGCTATCTTCAAACTCCCCCACAATATCAGGGATAACATTATTTTTAATGAACCGTTGACCAACAGATGTGCGTACGATTGAGTGCGATGTGGGCAAAAGAACTGGCAGATGATTGAGGCACTCAGAAAATTTCTTTTTACTATCTTTGATTAATTAATAATTTTTATTAGATTCTGGGGCTAGGGTAGTGCTGGTGGGATACGTATTGACCGTTTTGATTCACCTTGACTAGCACCATATCACCAACATTCACAGCTTTACCGGTAAAGGCTTGAATGTTGACATGATGTGTAACGAGAATGAGGGGTGTTTTTGCTGGTGAGGCTAGTTTAGTTTTGATGAGCTTTTCTAGATTTCTAGTTTGCTGTTTTTCAAGACTCATATTATCAAAAAAAGATCCCAATTCGGTAGCGCTAGTGACTGAACCTAAATTGAGCAAGCTCGCAGTATCAAGACATCTGCACCAGGGGCTACTCAAAACTCTTGCTGAAGTGACTCCTTGGTTTTTTAACCATTGGCCTATGAGCCCAGATTCTTTTTTCCCAAGCTCTCCTAAATTGCGTTGGGTAGAGCATTGATTAAGTTGATAGCCGGGAGGATCTCCAATGCCTGGAGCATCGGCGTGCCGCATCATTAGAACGTGCTGGCCATCAGTCAAATCCTTTGCCAGATCGGCAAATACAGCGGTAGTCGTCAGGGTGCTAAAAAGACCTACTAGTAGTAGGGTAATTATTTTGAGTAATTTCATAATTGGATTCAGTTAGTTAGGTGAAGTGTATTGAAGATCGCCTAAGTTTGCCAAGCTCAATTTGGTATTCCGGGTTCTAAAGCGAAAGATCTTAATTTGTGCCAAACTGAAATGGCTAGATTTCTAAATTTATAGATTTACTAACTCAGGAGTGCTAAATGAATATTGGTCGAAAGCAAATATTGATCGGACTATCCACAGTAAGCATGCTGTCCCTAGTGGCATGTCAGTCAATGGAGCAAGGTACAGGTCAAAAAGCGAGTGCCACTTTAGACTCGAGATCAGGATCACAGGCAAAAGGTCAGGTGACTTTTGTTTGGCAAGGGCGCGATGTATTAGTTAGTGGAAAATTTTCCGGCTTGAAACCTAATGCTGAGCAAGGATTTCATGTTCATGAAAAAGGCGACTGCTCCGCTCCGGATGCAACTAGTGCAGGCGGCCACTTTAATCCCGATACAAAAGATCACGGTATGCCAAATAGTGGTATGAGCCATGCTGGAGATATGCCTAATATCAAATCAGATGCGAATGGTAATGCGACCTACACAGCTAAATTACATGGTTTCGCTGTTAACAATGGGCCAAAAGGAATAGTTGGACGATCTGTAGTGGTTCATCGAGATCCAGATGATTACAAGTCTCAGCCAGCAGGTAACTCAGGACCACGTATTGCATGTGGATTAATTAAGTAATTTTAGGATTGAATATTGAATGAGTTCACCAGATAAACGTTGCTGTGGGTCTGGCGTTTGTATTATTGATGACGCTGGACAATGTTGGTGTGGTCAGGTTTGGGATGGCGCAAAGATGTCCGCCCCTAGCTTGACTGTCCAGTCATCTATTAATGAAATTCCAGAGCCTGAGGTAAAAAAGATAGAGTCTTAGTTTGATGAAGATCTAGTGTTAGTAATGCGAAATGACCCCATGAAATCTTGGCAAATGAGAAGAAACTGCGCGCTGGCACCAAAACAGCTCCTGAAGTTTTACATTGCTCTTGTATGTTTATCGATTACAGTAGCAAGCGGTTTTTTATTGGCTGGGATATGGGTCATCCCCATCTTTACTGCTTTGGAATTAACAGCGGTCACCCTTGGGTTTTTAATCTACTGCAGGCATGCGCTTGATTATGAAGCGATCGAGATTGTTGAGCGGCGCCTGATTGTTCGGAAATTTATAGGGTACAAAGAATCTGTATATGAATTTAATACGCAATGGGCTCAAATTGAAGCTCCGATTGCTGGGCAAAAAGTATTCTTTATCAGCCAATCTAATCAGAGGGTTGAGCTAGGTCAGTTTTTGAGGTTAGAGCAACAGCTACCCTTAATTTCTTCAGTGCGAACCTATTTGGGTTGATATTGCCAGTGCGTTGACTCTATTGGGAATTATCGATGATTCCAATTTTGTATTCTTATCGTAGATGCCCTTATGCCATGAGAGCTCGCATGGCCTTGACATATTCAGGTATACAAGTTGTCCACAGAGAGATTGAATTGCGAAATAAGCCGCAATCTCTATTGATGGCATCCCCTAAAGGAACTGTTCCGGTGTTGTGTGCTGATGGCATCGTCCTAGAGCAAAGTTTAGATATCATGCGCTGGGCATTAGCGCAGTCTGATCCGGATGGTTGGAGTGTGGTTGATGAGTCGACATCTCAAAGTTGGATAGAAAAAAATGATGGCCCTTTTAAAACCATGCTAGATCAATACAAATATCCAAATCGATACCCTGATCTAAATCAAGAGGTGCTTTTGGACGAGGCATCAGCACTAATGCTAAAGCCGATGGAAGAGTCTTTGCAGTCAAGTCAGTATTTGCTGGGGAATAAGATCTCTTGGATAGATGTGGCTATCTTTCCTTTTATTAGGCAGTTCTCTATGGTTAATCCTCAAAGGTTTAATGAATTACCGCATGAGTCTACAAAAAGATGGCTCAAGCAGCATCTTGATTCTGAGTTATTTCAGTCAGTAATGCATCAATACCCAATTTGGTTAGATTAGTTTGAAAAAGCTAGTCCTAGGACTAGAAGAGTGAGGAAAGAGAAATTGAGGGGTGCACTATGTGAGGCTGACAAGCCCGATACATTGAGCTCTTGGTTAATCTTGTTACAGTACTTGTATGATGTTGAGTCAATCTACATAAAGATAAATTCATGACTCAAGAGCATCGAATTGTAATTGTTGGAGGCGGTGCTGGTGGTCTAGAGCTCGCTACTAAACTCGGTGATCGTTTTGGCTCCCGAAAGAGTGCCTCTAAAAAAGTGTCGGTTATCTTAGTTGATAAGAACCGTACCCATTTATGGAAGCCCAAATTACACGAGGTAGCTGCAGGCTCAATGGATCTTGCTGATCAGGAGCTTGACTACATTGCACAGGCACACTGGCATCATTTTAGCTTTCGACTGGGTGAGCTGACAGGTATAGATAGGCAAACCCGTCAAATTCAGGTGGCTCCTTTTTTCGATGACTCAGGGGAATTAGTTACTCCGCAGCAAACTATTCATTACGACACTTTAATTATTTCTATTGGCAGCTTAACGAATGATTTTGGCACCCCAGGTGTTGAACAATATGCGCAAAGGCTAGAGTCCCTTGCGGATGCAAAACACTTTCATTTGCGCTTGATTAATGCTTGTTTAAGGGCTCAGGTTCAAACTCAGCCTTTAGCTTCACATCAATTACAGGTCGTCATTATTGGAGCTGGTGCTACCGGAGTGGAGTTGGCCGC
>JABMMT010000208.1 GCA_013205155.1 Betaproteobacteria bacterium
GCATAGTTGATGAATTAGCGCTCGCAGAGCGACTGCGCTCTGGGCGAATTGGGGGTGCTGCAATTGATGTTTTTTTTACAGAGCCCGCAAAGGATTTAAATCATTTTGTAGGAATAGAGAACCTCATTTTGACACCGCATATTGCAGGGGTCACACAAGAAAGTAATGAGCGTGTTAGTCAAATGATTGCCGATGAAGTTAATCGGTATTTGGGGGTTTGAAATGAACTTATCCTATGAAAAGATGGTTCAGTTGGCATCGGCTGGATTGAGAGCTGGTGGTATCGGTGAAAAGGCCGCTTTTGAAACAGCGCAATTTTTAGCGCTTGCAGAATTAGACGGCTTAGCCTCACACGGTTTAGCACGCGTTTCACAATATGCAGGTCATGCAAAAAATGGCCGAGTTGAGCTGGCCCCTAAAATAAAGGTTCGTCCTTTCAAAACATCTGCAGCCTTAGTTGATGCTTGTGATGGATTGGCTTTTCCAGCCCTTCGTTTCGCAACAGATTTATCAGTGAACCTTGCTTCAAAGAGTGGGGTTGGTCTTGTAGCAGTGACTAATAGTCACCACTTTGGCGTTGCTGGTCATTTTGCGGAGGCTGCCGCTCGCGCTGGATATATTTCCTTATTGTTCGGCAATACGCCTGCTGCAATGCCGATGGTTGGCGGAACCAAGGCTATGTTTGGTACCAACCCATTAGCCGCTGCATTCCCAATAGCTTATCGCGATCCCTTGGTAATTGATATGTCTTTATCTGCGGTTGCGCGTGGCAAATTATTGGTTGCTGCAAAGAAGGGCGAGTCCATTCCTGAGGGTTGGGCATTAACTGCAGATGGTAAGCCTACAACAGATCCACAAGCGGGATTAAAAGGCTTGATGGTTCCTTTGGGTGGTGATAAAGGCGCATTACTCGCCTTGGTTGTTGAATTATTAGTGGTGGGTTTATCTGGTAGCAGGTTCTCATATGAAGCTGACTCATTTTTTGATGCTAAGGGAAATCGCCCGCGTATTGGCCAGCTTCTTTTAACGATCGATCCAGGTCTTGCGGGCACTCATGTTTTTGCAAACAAAATGCGTGACTTTTTAAAAGCGCTGGCAGCTGATTCAGGCACTCGTTTACCGGGTCAGCGACGCTTTAAGCAAAGAGCAGCAGGATTTAAAGAGGGTGTAAACGTTTCTGATGTGGTTGTAGAGGAAATTCAGGCTGGCATTCGTCAGTCATGGAATGGGTAGCATTCAAATAAGATTGATAAGGAGAAAGAAATGATTCATTTTGTCGTGCATGAACCAGGAGATGTCGTTGGCGTTGTCGTGGTGGAAGGTGTGAAGGCTGGCACTGATTTAATCGGTTGGGTAATGGACGGTGATAGCACTGTCAATATCAAATCTGAAAGCGATATTCCTATTGGCCACAAGATTGCTTTACAAGATATGAAAACTGGCGACACCATTATTAAGTACGGTGTTGATATTGGCAAGGTAGTTGCCCCCATCAAAAAGGGCGAGCATACCCATGTTCAAAATGTCAAAACTAAGCGTTGGTAATCGATACCCGTATTCATTACGATATTAAGAAAGATAGAAAATGATTAATTTAAAACAAGCAACTTTTATGGGCTATCGCCGTGAAAATGGTCGTATGGGTATTCGTAACCACGTCATTATTTTGCCCCTAGATGATTTATCGAATGCAGCATGTGAAGCGGTTGCAAACAATATTAAAGGTACAGTTGCCATTCCTCATCCTTATGGCCGCCTTCAGTTTGGCGCAGACTTAGACCTTCACTTCAGAACCTTGATCGGTGCTGGTTGTAATCCAAACGTAGCTGGAGTGGTAGTGATTGGTATTGAGCCACAGTGGACAAAGATTGTGGTTGATGGAATTAAGGCATCTGGTAAGCCAGTAGAAGGTTTCTGGATTGAAGGTAATGGCGATACATCAACTATTGCAAGTGCTAGTAAAGCCGCTTACTTCATGATGAAGCATGCTTCTAAACAGCAACGTGTTTCAGCGCCACTATCAGAGTTATGGGTTTCAACTAAGTGTGGCGAATCGGATACTACTTCTGGCTGTGCATCGAACCCAACAGTTGGTAATGCGTTTGATAAGCTTTATGAGATTGGCTCTACTTTGGTGTTTGGTGAAACTACTGAGCTAACTGGTGGTGAGCATTTAGTTGAGGCGCGTTGCCGCACTCCAGAAGTGAAGAAAAAATTCCGTGAAATGTTTGATCGTTACCAAGATGTGATCGAGAAGAACAAAACCAGCGATTTATCTGATTCACAACCTACCAAGGGGAATATTGCTGGTGGTCTAACTACGATCGAAGAAAAAGCGCTTGGTAATATTCAGAAAATCGGTAAGAAATGTGTTGTGGATGGGGTGCTAGATAAGGCTGAGATCCCAACTATTCCAGGTTTGCATTTTATGGACTCATCTTCTGCTGCCGCTGAAATGGTGACACTTTGTGCAGCATCTGGTTTTACAGCCCATCTCTTTCCTACCGGACAGGGTAATGTGATTGGTAATCCAATTCTTCCGGTGATTAAGTTATGTGCTAATCCAAAAACAGTGCGGACAATGTCTGAACATATCGATGTAGATGTTTCTGGTATTTTGCGTCGTGAAGAGACCTTAGATTCAGCGGGCGAGAAGCTGCTCGATGCTCTTCTAAGAACTGCAAATGGTGAATTAACAGCAGCTGAGATTTTGGGTCACCGTGAGTTTGTGATGACCCGTCTGTATGAGTCTGCTTAAGTTTTAAGCTATGAAGTCCCTGACCGCCTATCAAGAGGTGAAGCAAAAAATCACCGAAGATCTGGTCAGGGGTCGTTATCCAATGGGTCAGGCATTGCCTGCCGAAAAGGATTTGGCTAATGAGTTAGATGTATCTATAGGAACCCTGCGCAAGGCGGTAGACGAATTAGTTGCGGAAGGTATTGTTGTCCGCCGTCAAGGCAGGGGGACCTATGTTGCAGAACACGATGCTAAGCGACTACTTTATTATTTTTTCCATGTTGCTCGCTGGGACGCTGATAAAAAAACGTATCCCCGTGTCGAGACTGCTTCTTTTGGAGCAGCGCAAGCCAGCAAGGAAGAGTCTCTTAAGTTAGGCATTAAGGATGGAACGCCTGTTTGGCGTATCGTCACTCGCTTATATTTGGAAGGTGAGTGCGTGATGATTGACCATATTACTTTAGATAAAAAGCGTTTCAAAAATTTAACTCGTACTGAATTTGATGGACGAGAAGGCAGTATTTACCAGTTATACCAAATGCGTTATGGTCAATCAGTAGTAAAAACGAATGAACGATTGCGGGCTGGTTTGGCGGGTAGACAAATGTCAACGTGGTTAAAGTTAAAGCCAGATGCACCTGTGCTCCATATTCGTAGGGTAGCACTTGATATACAAGATGAACCTATTGAGTGGCGTATTTCTACGCTAAATACTGCCCACCATGAATACTTTAACGAGTTGGTAACCTAGTTCCGGATAGGCTTAAGTTCTTTAGCCCAATTAATCAGACTTTCACTAGGGTCCTCTTTTTCTTGATCCCAACTCAAGCGATTTGGAAAGAATGGTCTTAATTCTTCTCCAATTCCACAGCCCCACAATTCAAAATTAAGCTGTTGTTCACACCATTCAATCGCCTGTAAGAGGTGATTTTTGAGAAAATACTCTCCATTCGCTTCAATGGTGGCTCGATCCATAGGGCAGCCATCAGAAAATAAAATTAGTTTTTTATTAATGACATGACTAGCCACTTCTTTTTGTAAACGTTGGGCTGCCCAAAGCAGAGCCTCTCCATCGATACTCTCAGCATAGATTTCTGGTCTCAGGAGCGCAGCAATACCAGGCCTTGCCTTACGCCACGGTGTCTGAAAGTCTTTGAAGATCCAATGAGCACGCTCATTTAATCTACCTGGATTAGGTATTTCTCCATTTCTGCGCCATTCTTTAAAAGGTCGCCCGCCGTGCCAAGTGCTCGTGCTGTAGCCCAGCACTTCAGTTTCAATCTGTGCCTGCTCCAATATCCTTACCAGCGAATCTACGCAAGTAGCGATCTTGAGTCTTTGATCTTTCATTGAGCCAGAGCAGTCGATTAGAAGCGTAACGTTTCCTAAAGCTTCTATCTTTTTGGAAGGGTGCTTATAAAGCACGGGATCAAGTGGGGCAGTAGCAATACGGGTGAGATAGCGCCGATCTAGGAGACCCTCGGTCTCAGTGGTCTGCCATCTTTTCAGTGTCTTTGTATTAAATATCTTTTCATAAGACCTAGTTAATTTCCCCCAAGGGATATTGAGCTTTGTGATTTCCTCACTAAGCTCTTGTTGATAAATAGCAAGTTGAGCTGGTCGAATGCTCTTTTTCGCCTCAATCTCAATATCATATGTAGAGTTAAATACTTTGTATTGCCCCAATGAGCGTTCTAAAGATTTTTTAGTATCTTGCGCAGAATAATGCTGCTGTTTTTCAGATTTAGATCCAAGGGCTGGAGGCTGAACCCACTCGATCTTCAAAAAATTGTTGCTAATATTTTTTTGCTTAGTTCGAATGCTGGGAACATTTTGATATTCGGCATCAATTAAATTCGATATTAGTCGTGTAATGTCAAGGGATGTCTTTGCATAACTTTCTTGGTCAAATCGACTTGCTTTGAGCTTGACTAAATAAGGCCCAAGCCCCTCTGCGAGTCCGGCTCTAGTGGCTTCTATTACATCCTGCATCAATTGCGGAATCGGGCGCTGGTTTAGTTTGACCCACACTGTAGAGAAAATAGAGAGCAATAAAAGGCCGATACTGCCTTCCACACCGCCATTGGCCATAAACTCTTGCAGCCACGCAATAAATTGATTCTCAACATTCTCCTTACTACCTTTTAAGCCAGCTGGGCAGATACTTTCTACCCGAATCTGCTCGAGGACTTCGAATATTAATGATTCAACCAAACCGTTCGGAGATTGTGAAAGATGAAGTTCATAGTCTGAATAACGCAGGCGTAAGGCAACACCATCTAATACCCCTCGCGGATGCGCCCAAGGAGCTTGTAAATAGCTAAGGTTGAGATGTGGTGCTAAAGCATTGAGGGCAAGGCTTTTATGAAACAGTTGCCAATCCCGAATTTGAAGATGGGTATCTCCAGATAGGGAGCGCATGATAGCCCCATAACGGTTTTGTAACTCTACTTCATCGTGGGATTGAGTTTGCAAGATTCACCAGTTTAAAGAGCTAGTTTTTAGTGGCAATGAGCTCAGTAGCGAAACAACGTTGATAGTATTCAGCAACTAAGGATTTTTCTTCTGACTCACACTTATTTAAAAACGCTAAGGTAAAGCCAAGTTGTAGGTCTTTGAAAATACGCCAGTTCTCACCCCAGGTAATCAGGGTTCTAGTCGACATCAAAGTGGAGATATCACCAGCCTCGAACCCTTTTCTACTGAGATTAGCAAGCGCTATCATTTGTTTTGCGGTCTCAGGTAAAAGTTCTGGCACCTTTGCTAGCAATATTTTTTCTTCTTCTTCAGGCTCTAGATAGTTGAGGGCAGCAACAATATCCCAGCGATCCATTTGTCCATGGTTGAGTAGTTGAGTTCCCTGATACATTCCATTCCAGTTACCTAAACCAACTGTATTGCTTGTGGCA
>JABMMT010000209.1 GCA_013205155.1 Betaproteobacteria bacterium
GCAATTTGGATTGCACTTTTTGGACTTGGCGCCTGTCTGGCGTTAATTGGTGTTGCAGCACGTGATTGGAAACTGGCTCTATGGACTGCCCTGAGCTTTGGTGCCGCTGTTGCGCTGTTTTCTCTGTTGTCTTGGCTAGTTCTTTGGATGCTATGTCGGATTCGTACACAAAACTTTGTCTTACGTTTTGTCTTGGTGGCACAGGGTAGGAGTGTGACTTATGCCATCGTACAAATTACTGCCCTAGGGATTGCGATCATGGCTTTACTCTTGATCCTGTTATTACGCCAAGATCTGCTAAGTGCATGGCAAGGTAATACCCCCATAAATGCACCCAATCGCTTCATGATTAATGTTCAAGAAAATCAAAAACAAGGTATTGATCAATTATTAACTGATGCAGGGGTTGGTAAACCAGATTTTTATCCAATGATACGGGGACGATTGATTGATATTAATCAGCAGACCATTTCACCAAATGCCTATCAGGATGAGAATGCACGTCGTTTAGTTGATCGTGAATTTAATCTTTCCTATACCGATGAATTACCAAGCGGCAATAGAATACTTTCTGGAAAATGGATTGAGGGCGATGAACCTCAGGTCTCGATTGAGATCGGAATCGCTAAAACCTTAAAATTAAAACTGGGTGATCGGCTCACTTTTGAAGTGGCTGGAGAAAAAGTAACTGCCCCAATTACTTCTTTTCGAAAGCTAGATTGGGGATCTATGCGGGTCAACTTTTTTGTGATTATGCCGCCCAGCTCATTAAATCAGTTGCCACAATCATGGATTACCTCTTATTACCAAGACTCAAATCGTAATAATCTGGATTTTCGTTTAAGTCAAACCTATCCAAATCTGACTGTGGTGGATGTCACAGCATCTTTACAACAGATTCAAGAGGTTTTAAATAGACTAACGGCAGCATTAAGCTTGTTGTTTGCATTTACAGTATTGGCATCAGTCTTAGTTTTAATTACTGCCATCTCAGCTACTCAAGATGAACGCTTTAGAAATGCAGCGCTACTCAAGGCGCTAGGCGCGTCACGTCAGGTGTTGGCACGCATCGCTACTACCGAGTTGATATTAATTGGCGCAATCGCGGGTACTCTCGCTGGCATAGCTGCTGGAATGGCAGCTTGGGCTCTAGGGCGTTATGTTCTAGAGATTGAGTTCCATTCGTTTTTTCAATCGCTCATAATGGGCCTTGTGTTTGGCGTTTCGTCCTGCTTATTAGCTGGATACCACTTTCAGAAAAGAATACAAAAGGCTACTGCAGTTGAATGCCTGCGCGCTATTTGAGTGTTACCAGATTTTTGGGAAGCTCGACTAAGCGGGTGCCTGCAAATCGATCAGGTAATCCTTGGCGTAATGCCTTATTTTTGCGATCAAAAAAGATGGATAGTGGCCAAAGAAGAAGGGCAACTGCAAATAACATCTCAATGATGAGCCACTTTTCCAGATGAAAAATCGCTTGTAACGCAACACAAGGCAAAATCCACAGAGATCCAAACATGTAACGCCAAGTAGCCTGACGTCGATTCAGGATGTGACCATCTTTACCAATGATTCTGATTCGCCAAGTTTGCATGGCTAAGGTTTGTCCAGACTTAGTCCAATACCAAACGAAATAGATGCCAAGCACAATATATAGGTAGAGAAAAGTCAGCCAACTGGGTAGTGCGATTCCAAAGAGGACACCTAAGCCCAGATTGGGCAATAGAAAGGTAAGGGCGATGACGCCTAGCAACACTAATTGCTCATATAGGCCACAGAAGACACGTCGCCAAAAGCTGGGTGAAGGTAAAGCCTTTAATTCAGCAGGTGTCATATAGCTGCTTAGTCATCGTTAGTGAATAAGGATTAGTTATTACTGGTACTACTTTCAGAACTACTACTTGGGTTGGAAGATTCTGCTGGTGGACTCGCTAAGATAACAGGCTTTTGCCTATTTGGTTGCTGTTGTAAAGTAGGGGCACTTGTAGCAGTAGGTTTTTTCTTGGCCTCAGATTCTGCTAATTTCTTTTTTTGTTCATCGCTCAGCTTTTGATAGGCGCTCCAAGCCTCAGCCTTTTTATCAGCAGGAAATTTGAGACTACTCAGATAGTTATCACGCGCAATACGGCGATCTTTCTGTGAGAGGTTAGACCAGCTCGCCATTCGAGACTGAAGGCGCTCTTGATCTTGCCGACTCATTTTTGGATAAATATTAGATACCTGTATCCATTTTTTGCGGCTATCAGGCAGCATGTAGTCCCAGTCGCTTTCGAGTGGCGCCAGAATTTTTTGTTGATTGGGTTTTAGGCTTTCCCAAGTGCCATCTGGTTTTTTTTCTGGAATACCGCTCGCTCTACTATGTGCACTGCTGGCGCTGCTTGTTGTCTGTGCTTGAGTAAGGCTTGATGCAATAGTACCCAAAGCAATAGCTAGGCAAGCACTAGCAATAAAAGACTTTAGGTGAAAAGACATTCGACTGAACTCTTTGATTATTTGCTTTGTATTGAATCAGTCGTGTCACTATTTGAGTCAGAGAGCGGGCCATTTTTTAAGAAGGCCATAAAGCCTCTGTCAGCATAAGCGTCTGGCGGCACTTCATCACTTAAAAGTGCAGCATCGACTTCAGCAATATCTTTTATTCTGGAATCACCTTGCCATTCTGCAATACCAATGAGGCCAAAAACTAAAACCACAAGAGGCGCAATCCAGCCAATGGTGTCCCATACCGGATTGGAAGATCCAGAACTCCAGTTCCCACCAGAACTTGCCAAAGCATGTTTACGAACCCGAAGCTTTTCAGGTTTTTTAAGAGAAATAGCCTTCATACGGGCTGCATAAAGACGGTCTTTGATTTCTTTTGGCAGGATGCCACTACGTAGCAAGGCAGCACTAGCCAGGCCAAATTGGTCGTCTTGCTTCTGGCTTAGTTGATCTTCGGAGTGTTTCACAGCGTAATTCCTTTTAATTTCAATGCTTTAGCTAGGGTCTGGGTTGCCCTAGAACAATGCGTTTTGACACTACCCTCGCTACAACTCATTGCTTTGGCAGTTTCAGAAATGCTGAGCTCATCCCAATAACGCATTAGGAAGGCTTCTCGTTGACGTACAGGTAATTTTGATATTTCTGACTCCAGGGCCTGTAAAAGCTGACTTTGCTCTAGTTTTTGAGCAGCATCTTGGTGAATTACGCTATCGTCAGGCGCCGAAAGTGACTCTAGGGGGTCAAAATCATCATTTTCATCAGATTTATTGCCCATATTCGAAAATAGAGTGACCCAGGTATTTCTGACCTTTTGACGTCTGAACCAGTCATGAATCCGATTTTGAAGGATTCGAGTAAATACTAAAGGGAGTTCAGCAGCAGGTCGATCACCATATTTTTCAGCTAACTTAATCATGGCATCCTGAACGATATCGAGGGCAGCGTCATCATCACGGACAGCGTAGACCGCTTGCTTAAAGGCGCGCTGCTCAATGCTGCTCAGAAAGTCAGATAGTTCTTGGGCTGATGCCATGCAGTTGATTAGGCCTGAATCGGTGAGAAATGAGCTATTTTAGGGGATTGCTATAGAATATAGGGCTTACTACCTAGATTCTCATTTACGAAGTGGTTTTTTCAGGTAACAGCGCCGTTCGAACTCGGGCCATAAGCAAGAGACAGAACAGACCAATCAATTTTTTGCCGAAAATTGCAAAGGACGAAAGAAAATGAATACAAGCAGCGCCGAATTTTTAGCTACTAAAGCTAACAAAGACTCAGTAAATCCAAATACCGCAGAAGCACCTATAGAAATGATCGGTGCTGAAATGCTGGTGAAAGCATTGCATAAAGAAGGGGTTGAATACGTTTGGGGTTACCCAGGTGGCTCAGTGCTCTTTATATATGATGAAATTTTCAAGCAGGATAAGTTCGAGCATATTTTAGTTCGCCATGAACAGGCAGCAGTTCATGCGGCTGATGGTTACGCACGCGCAACAGGAAAAGTTGGCGTTGCCTTAGTAACATCTGGCCCCGGAGTAACCAATGCCGTAACTGGTATTGCTACTGCTTATACCGATTCCATTCCAATGGTGATCATTAGCGGAAATGTTCCGACATATGCTATTGGTGAGGATGCTTTCCAAGAAGCAGATACCGTTGGTATTACGCGACCAGTTGTGAAACATAATTTCCTGGTTAAAGATGTGAAAGATCTGCCATTGGTTTTGAAAAAAGCCTTTCATATTGCACAGACAGGACGTCCTGGCCCAGTATTGATTGACATCCCTAAAGATGTCTCAGCGGCTAAGGGTCTGTTTGTTTATCCAGAAACTTTAGAGATGCGTTCTTACAACCCTGTAGTGAAGGGTCATAGCGGGCAAATCCGTAAAGCCATTTCTTTGCTGCAAGAAGCACATCGTCCCTATATCTATACCGGTGGCGGTGTGATTTTGGCCGATGCTGCGCCGGAGTTGAAAGAGTTTGCAGACCTACTGGGCTATCCTGTAACCAATACCTTGATGGGTCTTGGTGGTTTTCCAGGTTCCAGTCCACAGTTTGTCGGAATGCTAGGAATGCATGGAACGTATGAGGCCAATATGGCCATGCAACATAGCGACGTATTAATTGCGATTGGAGCTCGTTTTGACGACCGCGTGATCGGTAATACAGTTCACTTTGCAAGTCATCCACGCAAAATTATTCATATTGATATTGACCCTTCCGTGATTTCTAAACGTGTGAAGGTGGATGTTCCGATTGTGGGCAATCTCAAAGAAGTATTACAAGAGATGACTGCGCAACTCAAAGCTGCCGGCCCCCGTAAAAACGGTGAGAAAGTTGCCGCATGGTGGGAGCAGATTAATGAATGGCGTAAAAAAGATTGCTTAAAGTACGACGAAGCTTCCCAAATTGTGAAGCCGCAGTATGTTGTTCAAAAGTTATATGAACTAACAGGTGGTGATGCTTTTATTACGTCTGATGTA
>JABMMT010000210.1 GCA_013205155.1 Betaproteobacteria bacterium
GCCGCCCAATAGTAGCGACGCATAATCGCTTCGCTAGCTAGGCGGGGGTTATCTATTTCGATGCCCATTGAGGCTGCTAGTGCTGCTTGCAAGTCAAATGCCAGCACATCTTGTCTGCGCCCTGCTAACAAATGCAAATTGGCGCGCAAGGTTTCTAAAAAACGCTGATTACGATTGAGTTCAGTTAATTCACGATAAGTTACTAGGCCAGCTTGATTTAAATCTTTAAAGGTATTGCCCAGTAGAGCAGCCTTACTTACCCATGAAATAATTTGCAAATCGCGTAGACCCCCTGGACTTTCTTTGCAATTAGGCTCAAGAGCGTAGGGGGTATCTTGATACTTGTAATGGCGCTGGATTTGTTCGGCTTGTTTTGCTTGAAAAAAAGTCTTAGGGTCCAAGGAGGATTCAAAAATCTTTGCAAATTCTTTAAAGAGTTGCCTCTTGCCACAGATTAAGCGAGATTCCAATAGAGAGGTTCTCACGGTGATGTCTTGTTCTGCCTCTGAGATGCATTCTGAAACGGTTCTGACAGAAGAGCCAATTTCGAGACCAGAATCCCAGCACTGAGCAACAAACTGCTCAACTCTTTTAGATAGGGCTTCTATTTGCTGGGTATCTGCCGGCAGCAATATCAAAATATCAATATCAGAGTATGGAAATAAAGCCCCCCTACCAAAGCCGCCTACCGCAACAAGTGCAGCCTCATTGTTTAGGCCACAACTAATCCATAGATGACTTAAGTGCTCATCACTCAGTCTACTTAATTGCTTAGTTAACTTACCTACTGCTTGAGTTTTTTTAAACTCACTATAGGCAATTTCCCGTCCAGCTCGAAGGCTAGCTGCATCTTTGATATCGCCAGTGGCCTGAGACATGCTCATTGGTTTAGGCGTTAGCTAATGTAGGTCTAAACGAGAGGTCATTGACGCAATCGGGTGCAGGGTTACTTTCTTTGGACCATGTTAGGACCTCAACGCCAGTAGAGGTCACCAGTAAAGTGTGCTCCCACTGGGCTGACAAACTTCGATCTTTAGTTTTAACTGTCCATTGATCGGGCATGGTCCTGATTTCGCGACGGCCTGCGTTAATCATCGGCTCAATCGTAAATGTCATACCGGCAACTAATTTTTCACCGGTGCCGGGGCGGCCATAATGCAAAATTTGAGGATCTTGATGAAATACTTTTCCAATGCCGTGACCACAGTATTCGCGCACAACTGAATAGCCTGCTTTTTCTGCATGAGTTTGAATCACGTGCCCAATATCACCTAAAGATGCTCCAGGTTTTACTTGTGCAATACCAAGCCACATGCATTCAAAAGTAACTTGTGTAAGACGCTTGGCAAGCACAGAGACTTCGCCAACCATAAACATCCGACTGGTATCGCCGTAATATCCGTCAGGCGTTATCACAGTGATATCTAAATTAACGACATCTCCATTTTTCAGAATCTTTTCACCTGGAATTCCATGACAAATGACATCGTTTACCGAGGTACAAATGGAAGCAGGAAATGGGGGATAACCTGGTGGCTGATAATTCAGTGGAGCTGGAATCGTTTTTTGAACATCGCGCATGTACTCATGACAAATGCGATCTAATTCTGCTGTACTGACTCCCGCTTTAATAAAAGGGCCTATATGATCCAAAACTTCGCTGGCTAGGCGACCCGCCTCACGCATCCCTAAGATGTCTTTTTCTGCAGTAAATACACTATTCATATCTTGATTATCAACGACCTGCTGATATTTAACAGCCCATAACTGCCTAAAATTTGGGCAGTAAGTTACTTTGATGGCATCTAAGGCATTGTTGTTAGCTTTGCTCTTAGTTTGTAAGAGGGACGGCACTAGCTAGATCGTTGATATATAAGCTATAATTATCGACTCGGGTCTATTTTGGACTTGAAATCGCAAGTTAGGCCTTCCAGGGTGGCGCTTTTTAGCGCAGCTAGGACCCAACTTTAGAACTAACCCTTAGGAGAAGTTATGTCAGTAACGATGCGTCAAATGCTGGAAGCCGGTTGCCATTTTGGTCACCAAACCCGCTTCTGGTCCCCAAAGATGGCCCCATTTATTTTCGGTCATCGCAATAAAATCCACATCATCAACTTGGAAAAAACATTGCCAATGTTTCAGGACGCCCTGAAAGTTGCAAAACAAGTTGCTGCTAATCGTGGCACGATTTTATTTGTTGGTACTAAGCGCCAATCACGCGAGATCATTGCTGAAGAAGC
>JABMMT010000211.1 GCA_013205155.1 Betaproteobacteria bacterium
TGTTGATGGTGTGCTCGTAGTCGATTACCCACCAGAAGAATGTGTTGATTTTGCTGGACGGATGCGCATAGCAGGTATTGACCCCATTTTTTTATTGGCACCTACTTCATCTCATGAGCGTATTAAAGAGGCTGCCAAAATTGCTTCTGGTTATATTTACTACGTCTCCATGCGTGGAGTAACTGGCGCATCTCATCTCAATACTCAAGATGTTGCCAGCATCATCCCTAAAATTCGTGAAGAAACCCCGATTCCCATAGCGGTAGGCTTTGGTATTAGTGATGCAGCCAGTGCTAAAGCGATATCTACTAGTGCTGATGCAGTGGTGATTGGCAGTCGAATTATTCGCATCTTAGAGGATGCACCCCCAGGCCAGGCGGTACAATCACTGGAAACCTTCATTCGTGAAATTCGCGACGCCTTAGATAGCTAAATACTCATGAGCTGGATTGATAAGTTACTCCCTCCCCAAATCCAACATACCGATCCGGTCAACCGTAAATCAGTTCCAGAGGGATTGTGGGTAAAGTGTCCAGACTGTGCAACGGTACTCTACAGCACCGATCTTGAGGCCAATCTTTCTGTTTGTCCAAAATGTAGTCACCATATGCGTATTGGTGCTCGACAACGCTTAGATAGTCTTTTGGATGAAAAAGGGCGTTACGAAATCGGCGCGGATATTTACCCAATCGATCCTTTGAAATTTAAAGATTCAAAGAAGTATTCTGATCGTATTAAAGAAGCAAATGATGCTTCGGGTGAGTCGGAAGCATTGATTGCGATGGGTGGAAAAATTGAGGGTAATCCTGTTGTAACGGCTTGTTTTGAGTTTCAATACATGGGTGGCTCAATGGGCTCTGTTGTTGGCGAGCGTTTCTCTCGTGGGGTACAAGAAGCGATCCATAAGAAATGCCCCTTTATCTGCATCACCGCTACTGGTGGTGCGCGTATGCAGGAGTCACTGCTATCTCTATTTCAGATGGCAAAGACAAACTCGATGTTGACCCTGTTATCAAAAAAAGGTTTGCCTTACATTAGTGTCCTGACTGATCCAACGATGGGTGGTATTTCAGCAAGCTTTGCTTTTATGGGCGATGTAGTAATGGCCGAGCCAAAGGCTTTGATCGGTTTTGCGGGTCCACGTGTAATTGAGCAGACGGTTCGTGAAAAATTGCCTGAAGGTTTTCAACGTTCAGAGTTTTTGATGCAAAAGGGTGGGATCGATATGATTGTTGATCGCCGTCAGATGCGCGCTGAAATTGCTCGCTTATTAGCCTTATTGCAAAAACATCCAGAACCTGCGATCGCGGGTAGCGCAGCTGTTTAAGCGCTTGATTACAGCACACCAAACCCCCGTTTTATTTTCTAGCCTTGAGGCCTGGCTAAGCCACCTTGAGTCTGCACACCCAGTCGGAATCGATATGGGTTTAGAGCGCATTAATCGCGTTAAAGACGCTCTTGATTTAGATTTCGAATGCCCAGTGATTACGGTGGCAGGCACCAATGGAAAAGGCTCCACATGTGCCTTTCTCGAGAGTATTTTTTTGGCTTCTGGTTATCGAGTAGCTTGTCATACCTCACCACATTTACTTAAATTTAATGAACGTGCCCGTATTAATGGTGCTGATGTAAACGATGATCTTTTGCTAGAACATTTTGCTGCAGTAGAGAATGCCCGAGTGAGTTTGGTAGATGCGCCAACCCTAACGTATTTTGAATTCACCACCTTAGCCATCATGCATTTATTTTCTCAATCTCACTTAGATGTAGTGGTTCTAGAGGTTGGTATGGGCGGCCGTTTAGATGCCGTTAATATTATTGATGCTGACTGTGCCATTGTGACCAGCATTGATATTGATCACGCAGATTTTTTAGGCGGGACCCGAGAGTTGATTGCATTTGAAAAGGCCGGCATATTTCGTGCGGGGCGTATTGCGGTTTGTGGCGACCCAATGCCTCCACAAACCCTCATAGATTATGCTGAACAGTTAGGCTGTGACCTTTGGTTGCAAGGCCGCGATTACAATTTTCAAGGTGATAAACAGCAATGGGGCTGGGCCGGTCGTCAAAAACGTTTCAGTGGCCTTGGCTATCCAGCGCTACGGGGCGCTAATCAAATCTTAAATGCCTCCGCTGTGATTGCCGCCTTAATGGCTTTACACGAACGCTTGCCGGTGAGCGCGCAAGATATTCGCAATGGCTTTGCTTTAGTCGAACTGCCAGGGCGGTTTCAAGTCTTACCAGGCCAACCTACAGTAGTGCTCGATGTAGCCCACAATCCTCATGCTGCAGCAACATTAGGTCAAAGTCTGGAGAGGATGGGGTACAACCCTTATACCTATGCTGTTTTTGGTGCTATGGCTGATAAAGATATTGAGGGGGTCATCAAACCCCTATTAGAAATTGTCGACTTCTGGTTTGTTACCGATTTACCTACAAAACGGGCTGCCAGCGCCAAAGATCTAGCTCAGAAGCTTGAGCAACTGGGTGTTAAGCCTAAAAATGGGGCAGATGGCGGAATTGAGTGCTTTTCCACGCCTGCTGCAGCGTATCAAAAAGCGCTATCTCAAGCTGGTGAGGGTGATAGAATAGTGACCTTCGGATCTTTCTATACTGTTGCAGGTGTAATGGCTTATCGAAATAACCAGGCGCATTGATCCATGATTCGTTTACCGAAGCTTTTTAAGCGAAAAACACAGGCTAATGACCTTGATCTAGGTTCATTGAGGGGTCGGCGCACCACCAATAAACCAGCACCACGCAGTTTTCAACGTGCAGCAGAAGCAGAAGAACTGGCTTTAACCGAAGACCCAGAGCAACAACGTGCTCGTCACCGCCTAATTGGTGCTGCCGTATTAGTGCTGATTGCCGTTGTTGGTTTGCCACGGATCTTAGATAGCAAACCTAAATCTGTAACAAACGATATTGCTGTCAATATTGTGACAAGTTTGCCAATCCCTTCTGCTGTTACAAAGCCTAGTGAGAATCCAAAGGCTGACACTTCCCCTGAGATATCAGCCAAACAGGGAGTTTCTGAATTAAAAGCTGAACTGAAGTCGGAAGTGAAAACAGAAGCCAAGACTGAATCCAAGCCTGCCAATCCAGTTCCATCTAAATCGGGCGCTCTAGGCTTAGCGTCTGGAGAAGAGGTGGTAGGTACTACAACAAATTCAACTCCATCTTCAGTCCCAGCCGCCAATGGATCTGGAAAGTTTGTGATTCAAATAGGTGCTTTTGCTTCTGAAGAGCGAGCTAAAGGATGGATTACCAAATTAAAAGAACAAAAAATTCCAAATTATGTTTTAAATAAAAATGCTCCTGATGGTACAAAGTTATACGTGCTCCGTGCCGGCCCTTACGCCGATAAAGATGAAGCAGAGGCAGCTGAGAAAAAAATTAAGGCGATGGGTCTTACTCCAAGACTTGTCGAAACTGGTAAGCAGTAATGGAATACTTATCCACCCTCAAATTTACACCGGTGGATTATTTCACCCTAGTGGTTTTACTTGTATCGGCTTTAATTGGAATCTCACGCGGCTTATTTAAAGAAGTCCTGGCATTAGTCTCTTGGCTTGTAGCTGCTTGGGTTGCTTATCACTACAGCGATTATTTATCTACAGAGTGGCTCTCAACATTTCATTTAGATGAACTGTTGAGTCTAGGCGTTAGTTTCCTGATTCTATTTATCTTGACCTTGATTGCTTGTGGCTTGTTTGGTGGGGTAATACAAAAAATTATTCTGTCTGCAGGCTTAAGTTTGACGGATCGTTTTTTAGGATTAATTTTTGGTTTAATGCGGGGCGGATTAATTGTGATAATTTTGGCTACCTTAGCAGCATTAACTCCAATACCTCAAAGTGTCGCATGGCAAAAAGCGATTACCCGCCCAGCTATTGATATGGCTACTGGTTTAATTAAAAGTTGGTTGCCCCCAGATTGGGCTAAACAATTAGGTGATGCAATGCCTAAAATGACTCCAACCATCACACCTCAATTATTGATAGGGACCTAGAA
>JABMMT010000212.1 GCA_013205155.1 Betaproteobacteria bacterium
ATGCGTTTACAACGCTTGACTGGTCTTGAGCAAGACAAGATTGTTAATGAGTACAAAGAAGTGATGGCTGAGATTTCTGACTTGTTAGATTTATTGGCTAAGCCAGAGCGCGTTACTTCTGTGATTGAGTCTGAATTAAAAGAGGTTCAATCAGAATTTGGTATTGCAGGTGGCGACTCAGGGCGCCGTTCATTTATCGAAATGAACGCTACCGAACTCTTCACAGAGGATTTGATCACGCCACAAGATATGGTGGTCACACTTTCACATACTGGTTACATGAAGAGTCAACCGCTCAGTGAATACCGCGCGCAAAAACGTGGTGGTCGTGGCAAACAAGCTGCTGCTACCAAGAATGAGGATTGGATTGATACCTTATTCGTAGCCAATACACATGACGCTATCCTTTGCTTCTCTGATCGTGGTCGCATGTATTGGTTGAAGGTTTGGGAAGTGCCGCAAGGTAGTCGCACGTCCCGCGGCAAGCCGATCGTCAATATGTTCCCGTTGATCGAAGGTGAAAAGATCACTGTGATCCTTCCAATCAAGGGTTATCAGGATGATCAGTACGTCTTTATGGCAACCAGTCTAGGTACCGTGAAGAAGACTCGTTTGTCTGACTTCTCTAACCCACGCAAGGCCGGAATTATTGCAGTTGACTTAAATGAAGGAGATTTCTTGGTCGGCGCAGCAATTACCGATGGCCAACACGATGTGATGTTGTTCTCCGATGCAGGTAAGGCCGTGCGTTTTGATGAGAATGATGTGCGTCCAATGGGCCGCACAGCGCGTGGTGTACGTGGCATGAATTTAGGTGAAGGTCACCAAGTGATTGCGATGCTAGTTGCTCCAGCTGAAGCTGCTGAGGGCGCCCAAGCAGCCGTTGCTGCTGACAGTGACCCTGCGATTCCAAGTAGTGTATTAACGGCTACTGAGAATGGTTACGGTAAGCGTACTCCAATCGCTGAATACACTCGTCATGGCCGTGGTACTAAAGGCATGATTGCGATTCAGACTTCTGAGCGCAATGGCAAAGTTGTTGCCGCAGCCCTAGTCTCGCCTGAGGATCAAATTATGTTGATCACTACTGGTGGTGTCTTGGTCCGTACCCGTGTTTCAGAGATTCGTGAGATGGGTCGTGCCACTCAGGGTGTTACTTTGATTAACGTCGATGAAGGTACCCGTTTGTCTGGTTTACAGAGAATTGCTGAAAGCGATTCCGATGACGAGGGTAATGTTGATGAAGCGGAAGATGGTGATATCTCCCCTGATGCGGCAGGCGATGCTTAAGTCATCACCAAAAGACTAGAAAACGTTATGACTTTTGACCGCCGCATTTTCAATTTCGCTGCGGGGCCTGCTACCTTGCCGGAAGCGGTATTGAAGCAGGCTGCTGATGAGATGCTTAATTGGCGGGGACTCGGTACTAGCGTGATGGAAATTAGTCACCGCAGTAAAGAGTTTATGTCCGTGTATGAGGAGACCATACAAGACCTGCGCAGTCTGATGAATATTCCCAACAACTATGAAATTTTATTGTTGCAAGGTGGTGGCCTTGGTCAAAATGCTGCGATTCCAATGAACTTAATGTCTTTGGCAAAGGGCGGACCCAAAGCAGATTACATTGTGACTGGTATTTGGTCAGAAAAATCATATAAGGAAGCGCAGAAATATGGGATCGTGAATCTAGCGGCCTCATCTGCTGCAGAAAAATTCAATACCATCCCCCCGAGATCAAGTTGGCAGCTTTCAAGTGATGCTGCGTACGTTCTCTACTGCGCGAATGAAACGATTGGTGGAGTTGAGTTCCCTGATATACCCAATGTGGGAAGTGTTCCACTGGTCGCAGATATTGCCAGTAACATTCTTTCTAAAGAGATGGACATCACAAAGTGCGCCGTTTGGTTTGCTGGTGCGCAGAAAAATATTGGGCCATCAGGGGTGACGATTGTGATTGTCCGTAAGGATTTAATCGGCCACAGCATGGGCATCACCCCAACGATTTGGGATTGGTCTATACAGGCTGGTACACAATCGATGATCAACACGCCTCCAACCTTTGCTATTT
Organism: Betaproteobacteria bacterium; assembly: GCA_013205155.1. GTDB lineage: Bacteria > Pseudomonadota > Gammaproteobacteria > Burkholderiales > Burkholderiaceae > Polynucleobacter. The sequence continues at coordinate 2,069 of JABMMT010000212.1, forward strand.
ACATGGCTGGTCTAGGATTTAAGTGGCTACTGAAGCAGGGTGGTGTTAAGGTTATAGAAAAGCAAAATCAAGAAAAAGCAGATTTGCTTTATAACTTTTTAGATCAAAGTAGCTTTTATGAGAATCGCGTTACGAAAGAATATCGCTCTCGAATGAATGCTACTTTCTTCCTAAAAGATGAGTCCTTGAATGTAAAGTTCTTGGAAGAATCGAGTGCTTTAGGTTTAGTTGCCTTACGTGGGCATAAAGCTGTTGGTGGTATGCGTGCCAGCATCTACAACGCTATGCCCTTAGAAGGCGTTAAAGCCTTGATTGAATTTATGCGCGATTTTGAAAGGCGGGCTTAATGAGTACTGAAGAACAGCGCTTGACTCCCTTGCGTGAAAAAATCGACTCCTTGGATGCGCAGATTTTAGATTTGCTTACACAGCGCGCTCAAGCAGCTCAAGAAGTTGGTCATATTAAAGGTGGATTTTCTTCCCCAGTATTTCGTCCTGAGCGTGAGCGTCAGGTGGTTACAAAACTTCAGGAGATTAATCAAGGTCCTTTACTGCCTGATGGTATTGCGTCAATCTGGCGAGAAGTGATGTCAGCTTGTCGAGCCTTAGAGGCTCGACAAATCATTGCTTACCTTGGGCCAGCGGGTACTTTTTCTGAGCAAGCTGCCCAAAACTATTTCGGTCACTCAATTACAGGTTTACCTTGCAATAGCCTGGATGAAGTATTTAATGCTGTGGAAAAGGGCTCCGCTCAATTTGGTATTGTGCCGGTAGAAAATTCCAGCGAGGGCGCCATCTCACGTACTTTAGATTTATTACTGGATTCGCCGATGCACATTAGCGGCGAAGTGGTGTTACCTATTCGTCATCATCTTTTATCTAAGAATGGTCATTTGGACGGAGTCACCACTGTTTGCGCACATGCCCAAGCACTGGCGCAATGTCAACAATGGTTAAGTCAGAATGTACCCCAATTAAAACGTCAAGCAGTCAGTAGTAATGCTGAAGCTGCGCGCTTAGCTGCGAATGATCCAACTTTAGCTGCAATCGCAGGTGATCCAGCCCAATTGGCTTACGGTTTGCAAGTAGTCACTGCTCAGGTTCAAGACGATGCTCATAATCGCACACGCTTTGTGGTGATTGGCTCTTATGAATGCCAGCCTACTGGCCATGATCAAACTTCTTTAGTGCTGTCTGTGGATAATCAACCCGGTGCAGTCTATCGCTTACTTGCGCCTTTAGCTAAACACGGTGTATCGATGAACCGCTTCGAATCACGCCCTGCTCGCAAAGGTACATGGGAATATCTTTTTTATATTGATATTGCTGGCCACGCTGCTGAAGCAAAGGTGATTAAAGCTTTGGAAGAGTTAAAAGATATTGCTGCATTTTATAAAAACCTCGGCTCCTATCCACACTCAGCTTAAGGCTGAGAAGATAAGCCTATAAATTAAACGCTGCCAGAATGACTTCAAAAATTGGTTTAAAACACATTCATGCGATTGCACCTTATGTCGGTGGTCGTCCTATTAGCGAAGTTGCGCGCGATTATGGTTTGGATGAAAGTAAGATTGTTAAATTAGCATCTAATGAAAATCCATTAGGAATGCCTCAGTCAGCACAAGATGCAATGCTGAAAGCTGCAGCAGATTTAGGCCGCTATCCAGATTCAAATGGATTTGAGTTAAAGAAAGTGCTATCAGAGCGTTTGGGTGTGCCTGCTGATTGGATTACCTTAGGCAACGGCAGTAACGACATCTTGGAATTAGCCGCGCGGGCGGTTGCTCAAGCAGGCGATGAGGTTATTTTTTCTCGACACGCTTTTGCTGTTTATCCCTTAGCTACACAAGCAGTGGGTGCTAAATCCATTGAGGTTGCGCCTACCGACAGTTATGGACATGACTTGCCCGCTATGTTGGCTGCCATTAA
>JABMMT010000213.1 GCA_013205155.1 Betaproteobacteria bacterium
ATAATAATGCGGGTCGTCCAGCGCTCACCGAGCGTTGCGATAACCCAAACACGTAAAAATTGCAGCAAAATAAAGAGTGCAAGCCACCAGAAGGAGATGTGTGCATTTCCAACATCAATCCAAAGTAAGAGCAACCAAGCGGTATGCATGATAACGATAAAGACATAATGCTTCGGTGATTTCTCAAGGCCCCCGCGTGCAAGCAGGCGCTTAGTATTTCGCTTTGCCAGAATTAACTCAGCTATACGTTGTATTGTTACCAGGATCAAAATGAAGATAGCGAGTGTCAAGATAATGTTCTCAATTTTGAACTGTTACTGAAATCGCGGCGGCTGTGAAGCCTGGGCCAAGGGCCGACATGACATAGATGCCGGAATTGGCGTTTTCAAGTAGACGTTTTAAAACAAATAGCACAGTAGGGGCCGACATATTGCCATGATCCCTGAGAACGCTTCGCTCTATATCGAGGGATCCCGGTTTCATCTCGAGTGCCGACTCCAGGGCCTCGAGTACTTTTGTGCCACCCGGATGAAATCCAAAGCGTACGATTTCATCACGGGTAAGATTTAAGCGTTTCAGAAAATCAGCCATGACGGGGGGAATTTGCCTTCGAACAAACGGTGGAATATCACGATCAAAGATAACCTCTAATCCGCTGTCATTGACGTCCCAGCCCATAATTTGTAATGTCGATGGCCACGTATGCTGTACGCCAGTACCCACACTATTTCGATCGTTTGCACGCGCCGTGGAGAGCACCACAGCGGCAGCACCATCTCCAAAGAGGGCTGAAGCCACTATGTTGGCTTTTGTTAAGGTATCTTGATGAAACCACAGTGAGCATAGCTCGACTACAACTAGCAAAACAACAGAGCCTGGCCTGGCTCGTGCTAATTGAGCTCCAAGCGCTAAACCACTGATGCCACCAGCACATCCCAAGCCAAACACGGGTACACGCAAAATATCTGGTCGAAAGCCAAGCTCTATTAAGGCTCGGGCTTCTAAGGTGGGTGTAGCTATACCACTAGAACTGATGGTAACAATGGTATCTACATCAGCTGCACTGATTTTTGCTGCGGCTAGTGCAATTCGAGTAGCCTCAACAAATAATTGATTTGCAACATTCAGATAGACAGCGTTACGCTCCTTTAATCCCCGTGGCTCGAGATACCAATCAAGCGGCATTGCAATAGCCCTGTTTTCGATACCAGCATTTTCGAACACAGGTGCTAAGCGATTAAATTCAGAAAAGCGTCCTTGAAATTGATCACGCATCGCGGCAAACGCATCAGCTTGAGAGAGGCGATGTTTAGGTAAGGCCGTTCCAAGACCAGTAAGAGCAATATTCGTCAGCTTATTATCCCAGGGCTATTCTCGTTTACGAAACATCACAACATGTTGCCATGGCAGTGTGCTCACAGTTCGCTCCCATTCCAAGGCAAAAACACCTGCTTCCCGCTTAATTTGGGCCTCACTCATTTTATGTAGGGGCTTGATTGGTACGCGCGCATCTTCTGCTTTGTATTCCACAAAGACGATGCGACCTTTGGGTTTGAGGGCTTGCATGATGCTCATCATTACTTCATAAGGGTAGGCTAGTTCATGGTACACGTCCACCATAATGGCCATATCGATTGAGTTCTTGGGCAATTTAATATCGTTGACTGGAGCTAGCTTTACTTCGATCTGCGTAAACCCTGAACGTTTCACGCCAGTCTGAAGAATATTCACCATTTCAGGCTGTAAATCCAGTGCGATGATTTTTCCGCCTGGCATCACCAGCGGAGCCATGCGACGGGATAGGTAGCCGGTCCCAGCGCCAATGTCAGCAACAACCATGCCTGGTTGCAAAGCCAATGCATCTAGCAACAAATCGGTACGTTCTTCGCGCTCCCGCGTACCCCGTTCAAGCCATGTAGCACCTTGCCAGCCCATGACCCCTGAAATTTCACGGTCCATATAGCGCTTACCGATGCCATCAACGCTGGCTGGGATTGAGACATAGCCTGGCGGGGTAGCCTGCTGTGCCAACGTGAGGTTAGCAACAAGCAATAATGTCAATAAGCCAACAATCCTCATAATCTTCATTTATCTTCTTGCCAGTCCTGCTCTTTATTTTGCTCTTGCTTCTTTTGGTCTTTTTCTCGTTCCTTTTTAAGGTCACGCAATTGCCACCATGCAAATAGCAAAACCCCTCCAAAGATCAGCACTACTTCAATCAAAATAACAGGACCAAAATTATCCATCTATTTGACTATGGCGTCGATTTAAACAATGCTGATTGAGTATTGATACATAGAAAAACTATGTAGTCATTTTAGGATCTGTAATACAAGCCTTCAATGCTTTTAACTCTATAGCCTTAAGCCATTCAGGCTTTGCTTTTGGATTCTTGGCTAATTCATTGACCTGTTGATTTGAGGCATTTTTAGAAATGAAGTCGGCTTGGCAACCGCAATAAGCTGTAAAGTCTTCCTCAGTCAGAGCTTTGCCTTTAATGCCCTTATGCTCAGTTACCTGTTCGCGAGCACAGTGTTTTTGATAGTCTTTAGAAATTGCCTGAGCAAATGACTGGTTAGCCATAAGCAACAAAAAAACTAACGACAGACCAGTACGAAATATTGACATATTCACTTTTCCTTTTTAAATCTAATTACTAGATATTCTTCCATCAACATCAAGATCTGACTCATCTACCTCTAAGTAATCTTCTTCAATGACAGATGCTCCCTCTAACTGTTCAATGTATTCTCGAATAGCGTAAAAGGGAGGTATTTGAGCCTGGTTATCATCTTGATGATCCCAAACTTTATAGCGATAGACAGTTAATTTCATGTGACGTTTAGTTAAACGAAACTCATGAGCCCAAAAGATGGTTCAAATGACGCTTGACGTAAGCTTTGCGAGTATCAATTAAAACTATGATCGAATTATTAAAAAATTGTTTGAATTGGGTCATTTAAGGCTCCTTTAAGAAAATGTACTAGGGTTAATACCAAATAAGTATGCGCTTCATTTGTCTATGGTGCAGAGCCGCAAAAACCCTCTTATTAGTAGTTTTATACGTGAAAACCCTAATGGAAGCAAAATAAATCATTCTCCTGGCCTTTATAGGTCCTTAAGTCGCTTTAGGGCGACTTCTTTTTAAGCTGTTTTTGTTGCACTGCCGACATAAAAGGGAATTGTCATGCTGAAGTACATCAATAAGTCACTTGAACAAACGATCAATACCTTGATTGATATCACTGCTTATTCAAGGTTCGGTGTGCCCGTAAGGGCAGTTGATACCGCAAAGCGTCAGCATCTTTCCTTAAGTCGTATAGAGATCTTGCTCTCAGCACTTAAATCAGCCTACTTAATCAGAGCTGCTAAAGGTCGCAGAGGGGGATACTTTTTAGCTAAAGATCCAGAATGTATGACAATTGAGGATGTATTTGTGGCAGTCAATCACACTAGATCTAGAAAAATCTCGATGAATGATCTCGCTAATGAATTGATTGACTCTTTTGAGAGCTATTTACGAGATTGCTTGTCTACAATTACTGCGGTATCGTCGACACAGAATGTCAAAACTAGGCCGCTTCATATTCAAAACTTACCAGCATGGGATGCACAGAAATATTTAATAAAAGAAATTCCAGAAAAGAAAAATTGGGACACGCAAAGTGTTTTAATTACCAAGGCAGAGATGCAAAAAGTAGAAAAACTAGGACCCAATTCAATCTTTGACTTGAGCAACTATTGTTGAAAATTGACAACATGATATTTATTAAAAATGCTAGATGGATTCACGATGAGTAATGCTATCGACCTTAGTCAACCTGCGTATGAAGCTTACTTAGAGCGTGAGCTGCGCTCAGACCATGCTGGTGAAACAGGCGCTGTCTATATCTATAAAGGAATTATTGCGGTTGCAAAATACCGTAAAGATACCGAGCTCATTCATTTTGCCAAGCATCATGGTGATACTGAGACTGAGCATTTACAGTTAATAGAACTCGTATTAGAGAAAAAATATCGGAGTCATTTGCTTGGACCATGGCGCTTAGCAGGATGGTTGACCGGGGCGCTACCTGCATTATTCGGTAGAAGAGCAGTCTATGCAACGATTGCCGCAGTGGAGACGTTTGTAGAGCAGCACTATCAACAACAGATTGTCTATCTTCAAAAAAATGGTGGTCATGATGAATTGCTGAAACTGTTGATGCGTTGCCAAGCCGATGAAATTGATCATAAAAATGAAGCAAGATTGAAAGCCTCGGCGTCTAATCCCTTGGTTTTAAAGATCTGGTGTTCTTTGGTGGGTAAAGGATCGGAAGCTGCGGTTGTATTAGCTAGGCGTTTTTAATAAATATAGATGTGGATGAGAAACTAAAGGAAAAATTACAATGATGCAGATTCAAATATGGGCCGACTTTGAATGCCCTTACTGCTATTTTCAAACTATAGTTCTTAGTCAATTGAAAGCAAGGTATCAAGATAAGGTTGAAATTATCTGGAGGGCATTTGAACTCAGTCCTGTCGAGGGCAATGTTTCATTATCACAATCCTATATCAATAGCTTCGAGGCCGCTAAGTCTGAATCTATTGTTGCAGAAGAGAGCCTTAATCTTTTAACGCCAAAATTTTTAACCTATACATGGCTTGCACAAGAGAGCGTTTATTTCGCTAATTCTCAGGAGCTTTCATTAAAGCTTGCTAGAGCACTATTTGATGCATTTTTTCTACAAGGCCTTGATATTAGTAATGAAGAAGTAGTTATGCAGCTAGCTGTACAGAGTGGTATTGATGAGCAAGCTTTAAGAGAGGCGCTTGATGGTGACGTACTGACAAAACATGTCATGGCTGATGAGCAAGAATTTAAGACTTACGGTCTCCAAGGCTTACCGGCAATGCTGATCGGCGAGAAAGATTTTTCCCCAAAGAGTTTTATGCCAATCACTGGATATAAAACCTTGGATGAGTTAATTAAGCTTCTCCCAAACGAGCAACGCGTTCTAAACAGTAAATGAAAACCTTAACTTCTTAATATGCCTCGTCGTAACTCACCCAATCAAATTCAAGGTCTAGATGATCTGAGCCAACTGAGTGATATTGTTTCTGATAAGCGCAGAGGGCAGCGCTCTCTTGCAAAAAAGTCTCGGCGTAATCGCCATTATGAAAAGCAATTTATTAGCAATACACTAATGCGCTCGTCCCCCAATGAACTGTTAAAGTAGATTGGCCATATCGTTTCATTAATAAGCTCTATCAATAGGAAGAATAATGTTTAGTCACATCATGCTGGGTGCAAATGATTTAGAAGTTTCAAGGGGTTTCTATGACGCTGCTCTAGGAGCTTTGGGTATTAAAGCTGGGAGCTTTAGTCATGATAAATATTTTTATCGCGGTCCTGGTGGAGTCTTCGCAATTACAAAACCAATTGATGGTAATGAAGCTACCCATGCAAATGGAGGCACAATCGGCTTTAGCGCTAAAACCATGGCTGATGTAGATGCATTCCACGCTATTGGCGTTGCTCATGGCGGAACTTCCTGTGAGGGTGACCCTGGCTATCGAGAGGGCGTCGCTGGCACTATCTATATTGCTTGGCTTAGAGACCCAGCTGGTAACAAAATCTGCGCAATGCATAGACCTCCTAAATTGGCTTGAAGTAGTCAGGTAGCAGGGATTTATGAATCAAAGAGCCACTATTAAGAATTTTAAATGACTGTTGCAATCTACTATTTTAGAAATGATCTCCGTTTAGAGGATAACCCCGCATTTATATTGGCCTGTAAGAATGCAGATTTTCTACTCCCTATTTATGTTCATGAACAGAAATTAGAGGAAGAGACTCGCTGGGGATTTTCACGGGTAGGACAGCATCGTAAAGCGTTTTTACAAGATTCTTTGGAAGATTTAAGAACGCAACTAAGATATTTAGGATCTGATTTATTTGAGCTAGCAGGTGATTTCAAAGAAGTATTTTCAGCTCTACGTACTCAACTTGGCATAAACCTGATTTACTGTGAGCAAATCGTAGCACCCGAAGAATTAGAGCAAGTTAGAGTGTTAAAGACTATTGGGTTTGAAGTGATTAGCTCATGGCAATCAAGTATGCTTGATCCCCATTCTTTGCTGTTTAAATTAGAGGACATGCCTGATGTCTTTACGCAATTTCGCCAGCAAGTTGAAAAGCAGAAATTGAGATTTGCTAACCCTGTTGAAGCCCACGCTAGTATTCCCCCCTTACCAGCTGGTAGTAAAGCTTTGTCCCAGAAAACATATGTCGATATGTTTTCTAGTAAGAAGTCATTTCTGGGTGGAGAAAGTAAAGCGCTTCTGCACATTGAGCAGTATTTTGACAGGCGCCTACCAGATACTTATAAGCAAACCCGCAATCAGCTCATTGGCTTGGATTACTCCAGTAAGTTCTCTCCATGGCTCGCATTGGGTTGTTGCTCAGCTAGATCCATTGCCAAAAAACTAACAGAGTATGAACTTGAGTATGGCGCAAATGATGGCACTTATTGGCTATGGTTTGAGTTACTTTGGCGAGACTATTTTCGATTCCTACACTTTAAGTATGACAATAAACTCTACCGATCAACAGGTCTGAGCACTGAACCTAACAATCCATTTATTGAAATAATATTTAAGCAATGGTCATCTGGTAGTACTGGAGAGTCATTAATAGATGCAGGCATGCGCGAGTTACAGGGAACCGGCTATCTTTCAAATCGCATGCGTCAGATAGTTGCGAGTTATTGGATTTATAACATGAAGGGTGATTGGCAAGCTGGTGCTGCTTGGTTTGAATCACAACTGATTGACTATGATGTTTATAGCAATCAGGGTAATTGGCTTTATATCGCTGGCAAAGGAACCGATCCTAGAGGGGGTAGACCAATGAATCTAGCCAAGCAAACCCAAGATCATGACCCTGATGGGATATATCGAAAAATCTGGCTAAGCTAGTCTTTATGAATGACTAATCAGTTTAATTTTAGTAAAGATATGACCAGATCTACAAACGACTCATTTCTTTGATCGCACTTAAAAATCAAGAGTAAGTTGTTTACTTGTATCTTTAGTTTGAACTTTAGAGTTTTTACGGTCAGCTCTTTTTGCTCGAGAGGCATGCTTATCAACAACTGATTTTTTGCCAGCCCGAACTTCTGATAAGTTACGTCTGGCATGTAAGCGATCTTTAGATATTTTTGTAGCGACTGTAATGTCTACTACTGGTTGTGGGATATCTTTACCCACATAAATGCCAACATTACTTTGCTCTTCATGAGTCATCTTCCACGGCTCAAAAAGCCATGTATCCGGTATTTGACGCATGTGAGGAAGCCATCTTCTAACAAAAAAGCCCTTTTGATCATGATCTTGCGCTTGCTTGATCGGGTTATAAACGCGTGTCACATTGATCCCGGTCGTGCCGGATTGCATTTGTAGTTGACTCCAGTGGATTCCGGGCTCGTAGTCCAGAAATTGGGTAGCCAACCAATCCCCTACCGGTTTCCAGTGTAACCAAAGTGGATAGGCTGCAACTGAGACTAGCATCGCGCGCATTCTAAAATTAAGCCATCCCGTTTCACGTAGCATGATGACACAGGCGTCAACCATAGGCCAACCCGTCTTGCCATTCTTTAAGGCATTAAAGTAATCGTCATTAAATTCATTCTCGCGTAATGCATCATATCCACGGTGCATATTTTGCCACTCAATTTCAGGCTCGCTCTCAAGCTTTTGAATAAAATGGCAATGCCAATATAAGCGACTCATGAAAGCAGTCAATCCTGATTTTCTTCTGCTTGCTTCTGGCGACATTTGAAGCAGCTCTTCATTTGTTGCTTGCACTACTTCCCTGATACTAAGACACCCATAGCTTAGATATACCGATAATCGGGAGCATGCATCCGGTGCTGATAGAGGCGATGAAATCCCGCCTCGATACCACATACTTCGTTGCTTCAAAAAACTACTAAGTGTTTTGAGTGCGATAGATCTTCCTCCACGTAGTCTTAAAGGTGGATTATGTCTCAGGTGAACAGGTGCTTGCATCATAGACGGCGTTAAATAATGAGCGCTGGGATTCGATATTAGCTTGCCAGAAAGTGAGGCAGTCCAAAATTGAATTGGAGGAGATTCACATAAAGGTGCTTCCATGTGCTTTTGCCATTGAGCTTGCCACTCATTACGATTTTTTAGTCCTCTAGTAACTCCAAACTGGGCATATTGACCCCAATGAATGCCATGAGACTGACACCATTTGTTAACCCCTTGATCTCTGGAATAAGTAAACCCGTTGCCAGTTTCCTGATGAGAATGCAAACCTTGAAAAGGATTGACTTGCCAAATTTTGCTAAGCACTTCTGTAACTTCACCTACATAGATCTCTATAGCGCCACCGCGTAGACGTAGTTGATTTTCGAGATCTTGAAGGGACTCTCGAATGAACTCAAAATGTTGTAGGGCAACATCTGGCTGCATCCAAAGTGTTGGCTCAAGCACATAAATGCAGCGAATCGGACCTAGCTTTGCAGCCTCGACCAGAGCAACGTGGTCCTCACAGCGCAAATCACGCTTAAACCAAACTAGTTGATAACTCATCATTTAAAAGTAATTAAAATTGATTTAGCTATTGGCTAGCTTGCGTTTTGGTGTCAGGATGACTTGAGCGAGCAGCGCTAAAATAGCCGCCGGTATCGCTCCAGCAAGCATTAATGCGTGATCGTTTACGGCAAGTCCTGCTACTATTCGATCGCCAAATCCACCTGCGCCTACCAATGCTGCGAGGGTACAGGTCCCAACACCAATCACAGTTGCTGATGCTAAACCAGTCATGATAATTGGCCGTGCAAATGGCAGCTCAATGAAAAATAATAATTGCCGTTCGTTACAACCAAGCGCCAAGGCTGATTCTTTTAGATTGGATGGAACCTCCATCAAACTAATATAGGTTGAATTCACAATTGGTAGTAAACCATAAATAAATAAGGCTAAAACAGCTGGTACAGCTCCTATTTGATTTAATAAAGCAATCAAAATGGTTAGTAATGCAAGTGAGGGTATGGTTTGTAAAATGCTCACACCGCCTAAAATCCAACGTGTATAGCGGGATCGACGGTGAGCAAGAATACCAAGAGGAATTCCGAACAAAAGAGCCATGGCTGAGGAGATGGCTACTAGCAGAACATGATCCCTAAGGGCAGTAAAAAAATCTGGGCCAAACAGTAACTTTAAAAACCTAGAAAACTCTGTAGAGTCATTTTTTTGATCAGTAGACTTATTTAAAAATGTACGTGCTACCTTTTCAAAACTGATGCCAGACTCAGCTAGTCCGTTGAGTTTTGCCATTGTCGCTTCATTGAGTTTTCCCCTTAAGGATTCTAGGGGTTTCTCATCAAAATCAGAGCGCATTAACAGTATTGCGTCGTATCGTGGAAATGCTTTTCTGTCATCCTCCAAAAGAATCAGGTTATTTTTTACAATCGCTGCATCGGTGGAGTAGGCATCAACAATATCGACATCGCCTCGAACTAGCGCATCATAGGCTAAGCCATGTTCCAGTAGTTTTCCTGGCTTTATTTTAAGGTCGTATGCCCGAACAAGTGAAGGCCAACCATCAGACCTAGTCTTAAATTCTGGCGATAATGCAATCCGAAGTGCGGATTGCTGCTCTGCCGGTAGATTGATAACATCACTGATTTTCTTAAGGCCTAGTGCTCTTGCTTGGTCTGCCCGCATGGCCAGTCCATAAGTATTGTTAAATCCTAGGGGTATCGCAACTTTTAATTGCTTGGGTTTAAGCCACGTATTGAGTTCGCTTAATGAGGCTTCAGTTTCTGGGCGTTTTAATATTTCTCGCAGAATGGTGCCGGTATATTCTGGGTAAATATCAATCTGTCCCGTTGTCAGTGCTTGGGTAACAATCGCCGTATTACCAAGGCCTTGTCGATGTACAGCTTGCACACCAGCATCACGCAATGTGAGATTAAGTATCTCGCC
>JABMMT010000214.1 GCA_013205155.1 Betaproteobacteria bacterium
AAGTTAAAGAAGTTTGCAAGAATCTGTTCGTTGTTTAGGCCAATTGCTTTAAGCAAAATGGTGACTGGCATCTTACGACGACGGTCGACGCGGAAATAAAGAATATCCTTTGGATCAAACTCGAAATCGAGCCATGAACCACGGTAAGGAATGATGCGCGCAGAGAACAGCAACTTACCGGAACTATGAGTTTTGCCCTTATCGTGCTCAAAGAACACGCCTGGGGAACGGTGTAACTGAGAAACAATCACGCGCTCAGTACCGTTGATCACAAAAGAACCGTTTTCGGTCATGAGCGGAATTTCACCCATGTAGACTTCGCTCTCTTTAACCTCTTTTACCTTAGTGGGCGCTTCGCGATCATAAATAATCAAGCGAACTTTTGCACGTAAGGCAGAGTGGTAGGTGTAACCACGTTGTTGACATTCTTTAACGTCAAATGGTGGCTGTGATAACTGGTAAGACACGTATTCCATACGCGCATAGCCGTTGTTAGACACAATTGGGAATGCTGAAGTAAAGGCAGCCTGAAGTCCCTCAGTAAGACGAGACATGACTGGCTTTTCAGCCTGTAAAAATTTAGCGTAGGATTCCAGCTGCGTTGCGATCAGGTACGGAACCTGGTGGTTATTTACTCGCTTAGCAAAGCTTTTACGGACTCGCTTGCGTTCGGTGAAGCTATAGTTCATTTCATCTCCGAATTCAGCGACTGTACAAAGATTTGGCGATTGGCCACTACCAATCACTGGCGGACAACACTAAATCGATAGACTTAGTGTCCGACCAAACTTGCATTCTGCAGTCGTATCAGAAGGCAAACCCGATTTCAATCGAAAATGAAATCGGGTTTGACCACTAATGGTCAAACCCAACATTGCTAGCGCCTCTTTTTGAGAAGCGCTAGCGCGGTTTGTATTACTTGAGCTCTGCTTTAGCGCCAGCTTCTTCAAGCTTCTTCTTAGCTTCTTCAGCAGTTTTCTTGTCAACGCCTTCTTTGATTGGCTTAGGTGCGCCATCAACCAAGTCCTTAGCTTCTTTCAAGCCAAGACCAGTAATTTCACGAACTGCTTTAATTACTGAAACTTTGTTTGCGCCAGTTTCGAGCAAGTTAACCGTAAATTCTGTTTGCTCTTCTACTGCAGCAGCACCGCCGCCAGCGCCAGCAGGACCAGCAACAGCCATGGCTGCAGCTGAAACGCCAAACTTTTCTTCGAACGCCTTAACTAAATCGTTCAAATCCATTACGGACATGCTTCCAACTGCTTCAATAATTTCTTCTTTAGTAATCGCCATTTTTAGCTCCTAATACTTAAATAGTTAATCTGTCGCTTATTCAGCGGCAGGGGTTTCTTTTGCTTCTGTTCCAGCTTCTGGGGCTGCGGCTGCAGGCTCAGCGCTTGCATCAGGGGCGGCGGCTTGGGCAACTACTTCTGCTGGGGCTGCTACTTCTGCTACAGGTGCTGCGACGGGAGCGGGTGCTCCAGCGGCCTTTTGTGCTGCTACTGCGCCCAATACGCGAGCCATCGCAGAGACAGGCGCCAACATCACACCTAACAACTGAGATAACAACTCATTGCGGCTTGGAATTGATGCGAGGGCTTTTACGCCTGCAACATCTAACAACTTGCCGTTGTATAAGCCAGCAGTAATGACTAGCTTGTCTTGAGTCTTAGCAAAGTTCTGCAACACTTTTGCCGAAGCAATCGGATCAGCAGAAATGCCGTAAATCAAGGGGCCAACCATCGAATCAGCAAGGGGCTCAAACTGTGTGCCTTGTGCAGCACGGCGTGCCAATGTGTTCTTCAAAACGCGAAGATATACACCTTGGTCACGTGCACTAGCACGTAGCTTTGTCAACTGCTCTACTGGAATACCGCGGTATTCAGCAAGCACGACGGTTTGGGCTCCAGCCAATTGAGCGCCGACATCAGCAACAATCGCTTTTTTGTCTTGTACATTCAAAGGCACGGTTTAACTCCATAAAAACCAACTGTTTCCAGTTGGGGTTACACACCAGCGTCTGATCATTTGTTCACAAAACTTCTTGTGAAAATCTTTTCAGGGTCGCCATCTGCGCTGGCTATTACTTTCGTAATGATTAAGAACTAACTCTTAACAAGCAACTAATTCGCCAACGGTCTTTGATGTTCGACTCTCACCCAAAGAGCGCGAGTCGACCCAAAGTTCTTTTTGATACAAGCTGCTTATTGAGCTACCTGTAACGATGCTTGGTCTACACGTACGCCTGCACCCATAGTGCTGCTTACGGCGACCTTCTTTAAATAAATACCCTTAGATGCGGGAGGTCTGGCTTTATTCAAAGCCTCAAGCAATGCGAGCAAGTTCGATTTCAAAGCAGCTGGCTCGAATGAACGACGCCCAATGCTTGCATGAACGATACCGGCTTTGTCCACACGGAATTGCACTTGACCCGCTTTTGCATTCTTCACTGCAGTTGCTACATCAGGAGTAACAGTACCAACTTTTGGATTTGGCATCAAACCACGTGGGCCCAATACTTGACCTAAGGTACCAACAATTTTCATTGTGTCAGGCGATGCGATCAAAATATCGAAATCAATTTTGCCGCCTTTAATTTGTTCGGCTAGATCTTCCATGCCAACAATTTCTGCACCAGCAGCTTTAGCTTGTTCAGCTTTCTCGCCTTGTGCAAAAACTGCTACGCGAACATGCTTACCTGTGCCAGCTGGGAGCACTACAGCACCCCGCACAACTTGGTCAGATTTCTTAGCGTCAATACCTAACTGAACAGCAACGTCGATTGACTCATCAAACTTTGCAGTTGCACACTCTTTAACAAGGTTCAATGCATCTTCTAATGGATAGAACTTATTGCGATCAACTTTAGATTGAATGGATTTAACGCGTTTGGATAACTTAGTCATGATTAGAGACCTTCCACAGTGATGCCCATGGAACGGGCGCTACCAGCGATTGTTCTAACAGCCGCATCCATATCAGCCGCTGTCAAATCTGGCATTTTTGCTTTAGCGATTTCTTCCGCTTGAGCACGAGTAATTTTCCCCACCTTGTCGGTATGCGGACGTGGTGATCCTTTTTCGATTTTCGCAGCCTTCTTAATCATGATGGTCGCTGGGGGAGTCTTCATAATGAATGTGAAGCTCTTATCAGCAAAAGCTGTAATGACGACTGGAATTGGTAGGCCTGGCTCCATGCTCTGAGTTTGAGCATTGAACGCCTTACAGAATTCCATAATATTAAGACCGCGCTGACCCAATGCTGGACCTACGGGTGGTGATGGATTTGCTTTACCTGCAGGGATCTGCAGCTTGATAAAGCCAATAATCTTTTTTGCCATGTGTGCTCCTGAAAGCGCGCCTGACCTCATTAGGAAAGACCGCTGTTGAGTAAACGCTTTGCTAGTTTTTGGCTTTCTAGCTCCGCTCCTCGGTTATTACTAACCACTTAAAACTACCGCCACTGCTAACAGGACTAAGTCCTTGTTTTTACATCTTTTCTACCTGACCGAACTCCAGCTCAACTGGGGTACCGCGACCAAAAATTGTAACAGAAACGCGCAATCTTGACTTCTCATAGTTGACTTCTTCAATGTTTCCGTTGAAATCAATAAATGGGCCTTCCTTAACACGAACCATCTCACCCACCTCAAATAGAGTCTTAGGCTTAGGCTTATCGACCCCAGCCTGCATTTGATCCATGATTTTGGTGACTTCTGCAGTGGATATTGGGCTTGGGCGGTTACGTACACCCCCCACGAAACCGGTCACTTTTGGCGTATTTTTTACCAAATGCCAGCTTTCATCGGTCATTTCCATCTCAATTAGGACATATCCTGGGAAGAAACGGCGCTCTGTAACGGATTTAGTACCGCCCTTGATCTCTACAACCTCTTCGGAAGGTACCAAAATGCGGCCAAATTTCTCAGGCATTCCAGAACGGGCAATCCGCTCTTCGAGGCCTTTTTTGACGCTCTTTTCCATGCCGGAATAAGCGTGAATAACGTACCAGCGCATATTGCCAGTAGCCTGTGGGTTTGTTGCTAATTCGGAATCAATCATTTTTACTCACTTCCAGCCTAAAAAGACTGAAAAAACTAGCCATTCAATTAATTTGTCTGCAAGCCATAAAAATAAGGACATCACCAGAACAAAGCCAAATACGACTAGAGTCATTTGGGTGCTCTCTTTACGAGTCGGCCAAACAACCTTTTTTACCTCATACCAAGAATCTTTTGCATAGGCAATAAAGCGACGCCCATCAGGAGAAATCGCCACAATCAAAACTGCAATAGCAATACCACCAAACAAGGCTGCCAGACGCACCAATAAAGATTGATCGACCAGCGTGTAGTAAAGCACTAACGCTGCAACGACAATTAGAGCAGCGAGTCCGGAGACCCAGCTACTTTTTTCTTCAGTTTGACTTGCTGTTTGTTGTGACATATTACTTTCAGTTCAAATCGTGGCAGGGGCGGAGGGCATCGAACCCCCAACCTTTGGTTTTGGAGACCAACGCTCTGCCAATTGAGCTACACCCCTTTATAAAAAATTTCTACTACTAAGCCAAAATCTTTGCAACCACACCGGCGCCAACAGTACGGCCACCTTCACGGATTGCAAAACGTAAACCTTCTTCCATCGCAATTGGCGCAATGAGTTTGACGGTAATGGTGACATTATCGCCAGGCA
>JABMMT010000215.1 GCA_013205155.1 Betaproteobacteria bacterium
CTTGCTGCATTAGGCATCTGGAATATTGGTGATGCACCTCAGATCATATCGGCCTTCAATCCCTTGTATGCCATCAATTTTATTGTGCAACATCCCACCACTGCTTACATCGTCATGGGGGCGGTAGTTTTGGTGGTTACTGGAGTAGAGGCGCTCTACTTAGATATGGGGCATTTTGGTCGTAATCCAGTTCGCTATGCCTGGCTTTTAATAGTGCTACCAAGTTTGCTCATTAACTATCTTGGCCAAGGCGCTTTACTACTTTCAAATCCAGAAGCCATTAAAAATCCTTTTTATCTGATGGTTCCCGATTGGGCGCTATGGCCTACTGTTGGTTTGGCAACAGCTGCTACTGTGATTGCATCTCAAGCCGTGATCTCGGGTACTTATTCCTTAGTGAGTCAAGCAATCCTCTTGGGTTTTATGCCCCGTATGAAGATTTTGTTCACCTCAGATTCTGAACAAGGTCAGATCTATATTCCTATAGTGAATTGGGCCTTACTGTTTATGGTAGTGGTCACCATCGTTGAATTTAGGGAATCGGTTAATTTAGCAGCAGCTTACGGGATTTCAGTAACATCCACTATGTTAATCACTACCATTTTGCTTGCAGTAGTCATGCTAAGAGAATGGAAGATGAATGTTGTTTTGGTGACTTTAATTACAGCCACTTTCTTCATTGTTGATTTGGCTTTCTGGAGCGCTAACCTGATTAAGATTGAACATGGCGGCTGGTATCCATTAGCTCTTGGCTTGATTTGTTTTACTTGTTTAATTACCTGGTATCGCGGACGTCAGATTTTACGTAAACGAGCTATCGAAGGGGGTATTAAGCTTGGTAGCTTTATTGAGGGATTATTGGCACACCCACCACATCGCGCTGAGGGAACAGCTGTCTTTTTAACTGCCCATGTCGACTATTTGCCAGTGTCTTTCTTACATAATCTCAAACATAATCACGTCCTTCATGAAAGAGTCTTTTTCTTAAAAGTGAGCATTTGGGATGTGCCATATGTCAATGATGACGAGCGCATTACTCTCAAAGATTTGGGTGGCAATATCTTCGTTGTTAGGGCGATTTATGGTTTTAAAGAAACTCCAGACATGACTTCCATCATTCACCTGATTGAGCATCATTTCAAGATGCACTTTGACATGATGAATACCTCTTTCTTCTTGTCCCGCGATACGATCGTCCCATCTCCAACTCCAGGTATGGCTTTGTGGCGTGAACGCTTGTTTTGTTGGATGTATCAAAACGCAGGCCGGCAGTCTGACTTCTTTAATATTCCAGCCAATCGCTTGGTTGAACTTGGTGCCAAGGTGGAAATTTGAGAAAACAGCTGCCTTTTCGCCCCAAAGTATTTCTTGGGATATTTTTGACGGTTTGCTCATTGAGTGGATTGGTATTTGCTACTCCTGCGGAGGAAGCTGAGCTAGAGCAGTTAGTGAAAACAGAACAAGAGCTGGAGCTTCAGCGAGAGTGGACTGAGTTCAGATGGAAGCAAGCTTCTTCACAATGTTATTTAAATTTTTGGGTTAATTACTGCATAGGTAACGCTAGGGCAGAGTATCGAGCAGAATTAGATCCCATTAGGGCGCAGGAAGTACAAGTGCGTAACACTCAGCGCAAGCTCCGTGAGAGCTTAAAGAATCAGGAAGATATTAAGCGAGCAGCTGAACGTGCTTCAGCTGAAAAAGCGGCCGAGCGAGCTGCAAATCAAAGAGAATTTGAAGAGAAGCAAAAAGCTGCTGCTGCAAGAGCCGCTGATTTAGAGCAACGTCGTAAGGATGCCCCTAAGCGGGCACAAGAAAATAGAGCAGGAACCCAACTCGACTAATTCAGTTGAGTGCATATTCATTAGGTAATTTTTTGGCTAAAGTTAAAACAATCTACATTTGTCAATCCTGTGGCGGTACCTCTGCCAAATGGCAAGGACAGTGCCCTTCCTGTGAAGCATGGAACACTATGGAGGAGGGCTTACCAGAGCAAAGTTCAAACTCTCGGTTTCAAGGCTTGGCACAATCATTACCAAGACAAAAACTATCTTCCATTACTGCAGAAGATTTACCTAGATTTAGTACTGGCGTTGAAGAGTTTGATCGCGTCTTAGGTGGCGGTCTAGTTCCAGGCGGGGTTGTGCTCTTGGGCGGAGATCCTGGAATTGGTAAATCTACATTACTTTTACAAGCCTTAGCCCAAATGAGCTCTGCTGGAATGAATGTTCTTTATAGCAGTGGTGAAGAGTCTGCGGCTCAAATAGCCTTACGTGCGAGACGCATTGCATTAGAGGCACCTCAATTAGAAGTCTTAGCTGAAATTCAGCTAGAAAAATTGTTGTCTATTATGCATACCGTAAAACCTCAAGTCTTAGTGGTCGACTCGATTCAGACTTTGTATTCTGAAGTATTGAGTTCAGCACCAGGATCGGTAGCGCAGGTCAGAGAATGCGCAGCTCAACTGACAAGGGCAGCAAAATCGAGCGGCATCTGTATCTTGATGGTGGGACATGTCACTAAAGATGGTCATTTAGCTGGCCCACGAGTCTTAGAGCATATTGTGGATACTGTCCTTTATTTTGAGGGCGATACCCACTCTTCATTCCGTTTAGTGCGCTCTATTAAAAATCGTTTTGGTGCCGTTAATGAGTTGGGCGTTTTTGCTATGACAGAAAAGGGCTTGCGAGGTGTCAGCAATCCTTCTGCAATCTTTTTATCGCAACATGAGCAGATGGTTCCCGGTGCCTGTGTATTAGTGACTCAAGAGGGTAGCCGTCCCTTGTTGGTTGAGATTCAGGCATTAGTAGATACTGCTCATGTGCCAAATCCACGTCGTTTAGCTGTTGGCTTGGAACAAGCCCGTTTAGCAATGCTGTTAGCAGTATTGCATCGTCATGCCGGTATAGCTTGTTTTGATCAGGATGTTTTTTTAAATGCAGTGGGTGGGGTAAAAATATCTGAGCCAGCTGCAGATTTAGCAGTACTTCTGGCAATTCAATCTTCGATTCGTAATCGTGCCTTACCAAAAGAGTTGATCGTATTCGGAGAGGTTGGATTGGCTGGTGAAATCCGACCATGCCCACGCGGACAAGAGCGTTTGAAAGAAGCTGCTAAGCTTGGATTCACGGTGGCCATTATTCCAAAGGCCAATATGCCTAAGGCAAAGATTCCTGGATTAAGAGTCATTCCTGTAGAGCGCATTGATCAGGCGATTACCGCTGCTGCCGAACTCAATTAAGTCTTAGTGGAGGTCTTCTACTTGTATTAAGAGTACCTGCTCTTGGCCAGCAGAAACCTCCATCCAGATCACGGGAATTTGAGGAAAGGCTTTTTTGAAATGCTCAAATTCATTACCAATCTCTAGCAACAAAGCCCCCCTCTCAGATAAATGATCTGGCGCGGCTGCAATGATGCGACGAATTAAATCCATACCATCATCACCCCCAGCTAATGCAAGAGTAGGTTCAGCCTGATATTCGGCAGGCAATATGCTCATGGAGTGAGCGTTGACATAAGGTGGATTACAAATAATCAGGTCAAAAAGATTATCATCGTTTGGCTCAGGTAGCGCATCCCATAGGTCCCCATTGAGCAATTCAATTTGTGAATGAAGGCGATGGCGGTCAATATTGCGTGCTGCTAGAGAAAGGGCCGGCATGCTGATATCGCAAGCACTCACGTGAATATCTGGACAGGACAGAGCAAGCAAGATGGCGAGAGAGCCATTACCAGTACAAAGATCTAAGACTTTTCCATCTGCTGGCAGCCAAGACTCCAACATACCTTCTACGATGAGCTCGGCAATCCAAGAGCGGGGCACGATACTTTGCTCGCTGCAATAAAAAGGCACACCCATTAACCACGCTTCACCCAAAATATAAGCGAGCGGCTTACGGGTTGAAATTCTTTCGTTAGTAATGTGTATCGCGTTTTGAATTTGCTCTGTGTTAATGGTTTGGCCCAAGCAATCGAGCGCCTCGCTAGGACTTAAACCAAGTTGCTTGCTAGCAATCCAGAGGGCCTCGCTATGGGAGTCAAGGGCTCCATGACCGTAATGCAAATTGGCTACTGCTAATTTTTGTGCAATGTTTTCAATGCACTGATTTAGAGTGAGAGATTGTGAAGGATCAGGATCCATGATCGATTGAGATGGCAATTAAGCAATCAATTGCTCTAGCGTTCTGCGATAAATATTTTTCAGAGGCTCAACGTTATCTACGATGACGCATTCATTAATCTTATGACTTGTAGCGTTTAGGGGTCCAAACTCGACAACTTCCTTGCATATTTTAGAAATAAAGCGACCATCGCTTGTGCCACCAGTTGTAGATAATTCGGTGAGCACACCAGTTTCGGCTTTGATAGCTGAGCGCAAGGCGCTTGCTAAAGTGCCGTCACTAGTAATGAATGGGCTGCCACCTAAGTGCCAGTCAATTTTAAAATCAAGTCCAGCGTCTTTCAGAATCGTTTCAACTCGCTCGCGCAGATGTTCTGGTTTGCTCTCGGTAGAAAAACGGAAGTTGAAGTCTATTGTGAGCTCGCTAGGGATGATATTGTTAGCGCCAGTCCCTGCATGAATATTAGAAATTTGAAAGCTGGTAGGCTGGAAATACTCACTGCCTTTGTCCCATTCAGTCTGAGAAAGGGTAGCAATTGCCGGAGCTGCGAGATGAATGGGATTCTTGCCTAAATGCGGATAAGCAATATGCGCCTGAATCCCATTGATTTTCAATTTGCCTGAGAGGGAGCCACGTCGACCATTCTTGATCATGTCACCCAGTTGATCAACTGAAGTGGGTTCGCCAATCACACAATAGTCTAGCCCCTGACCTTGCTTTTGGAGTCGCTCACACATAATGACCGTACCGTCATGTGCAGGACCTTCTTCATCGCTAGTAATTAAAAAAGCAATCGAACCTTGATGATCAGGATGGTGAATGATAAATTCTTCTGTAGCAACTACGAAGCCTGCTAATGAGGTCTTCATATCTGCAGCACCGCGACCATAGAGCATGCCATCACGAATAGAAGGTGTAAACGGATCGCTGGCCCACTTTTCTAATGGACCTGTTGGGACAACATCGGTATGACCAGCAAACATTAAAACTTTGCCCTGATCTCCAGACTTTCCTTTTTTAATGGCCCACAGATTAGTGACCTGAAAATCTTCTGGACCACTGACAACACTTTCTGTATGAAAGCCAATCGCTTGCAATCGTTTTGCAATCAGATCTTGGCAGCCGCCATCGACTGGGGTAACAGAGCGGCATGCAATCAGAGCTTCGGTCAGGTCAAGGGCTGCACTCATAAATAATCTTTATTGAACTTAATCGCGAAGTAATTCGTTGATGGCTGTTTTTGCTCTAGTCTGAGCATCTACTTTCTTGACGATCACCGCAGCGTATAAGCTGTATTTGCCGCAAGCTGAAGGAAGAGAGCCTGGAACAACTACTGATCCAGCGGGCACTCGGCCGTAATGTACTTCGCCAGTTTCACGGTCATAAATCTTGGTGCTTTGACCAATATAAACACCCATGGAAAGTACTGCATTTTCTTCAATGATGACCCCTTCAACCACTTCTGAGCGGGCACCAATAAAGCAGTTATCTTCAATAATGACCGGCCCAGCCTGGATCGGTTCTAAAACACCACCAATCCCTACACCACCAGAAAGGTGAACGTTTTTACCGATTTGGGCACAAGAACCTACCGTAGCCCAGGTATCAACCATGGAACCCTCGCCTACATAGGCGCCAATATTGACGTAAGAGGGCATCAAAACAGCATTTTTACCAATAAATGAGCCTCGGCGAGCTATCGCAGGAGGTACTACCCTGAAACCACCTGCAGCAAAGTCAGCTGCGGTGTAGTTTTCGAATTTGCTCGGAACCTTGTCATAGAACTGGGTATAGCCTCCAGCAGCCATGGGTTTATTGTCCTCAAGGCGAAATGAGAGCAAAACAGCCTTCTTAACCCATTGATTGACTTCCCATTGCCCAACTCCACGGCGCTCGGCTACGCGAATACTCCCGTCATTTAGACCCTCTAATACCGTATTTACAGCGTTACGAACATCCGCAGGGGCGCTTTGTGGAGAGAGGTTTGTACGGTTTTCCCAGGCTTGTTCAATGATGTTTTGTGGTGATTGGCTCATGCTTTTCAGTTAACTATCGGATTGTTAAGGGATTTTGTCCCCGGAGGTAGATTGATCATTATATCGATGGGGCAAAAACACGTCTAAGTTGCTGCAAGCTTGCTATCATCTTCTCACTTTAGGTGTAAATATTTACACCTTTTATTTGAACCCCTTTTTCCCCTGCAAAGTACGCCGTGCAACTGAAATCTATCAAACTTTCCGGCTTTAAGTCCTTCGTTGACCCTACCCATTTTGAATTGCCTGGCCAATTAATTGGCGTTGTAGGGCCTAATGGTTGCGGAAAGTCAAACATCATTGACGCCGTCCGTTGGGTTTTAGGCGAATCTCGCGCTAGTGAACTTCGTGGTGAATCCATGCAGGACGTTATTTTTAATGGTTCTGGTTTACGTAAGCCATCGGGTCGCGCCAGTGTTGAACTCCTTTTTGATAATTCTGACGGACGTGCTCAAGGACAGTGGAGCGCATTTACTGAATTAGGTGTGAAACGGGTTTTGACGCGTGACGGTAATTCAAGTTACTACGTTAACAACCAAGTTGTTCGTCGTAAAGATATCCAGGATATTTTCTTGGGAACTGGTATGGGCCCAAGAGGCTACGCCATTATTGGTCAGGGAACGATTAATCGTATTTTAGAATCTAAGCCAGAAGAATTACGCGTGTTCTTGGAAGAAGCAGCAGGTGTTTCTAAATACAAAGAGCGCCGTAAAGAAACCGCTTCTCGTTTGGAAGACACTGTAGAGAATCTCACTCGTGTTGAAGATATTTTGCGAGAGTTAGATCAACAATTAACGCGCTTAGAGAAACAAGCAACAGTCGCTGAGCGCCATGCTGAGTTCTCTATGCAGATGAAGTCCCAGCAACAGTTGCTGTGGTTTGTGCGTCAAACAGAAGCCGGTAAAGAGCAAGAGCGTCATGCCAATGGTATTCGTGATACTCAGGTCGGACTAGAAGAGCAAACTGCGAAGTTACGTCATGCCGAGGCTGAGCTAGAGACCATGCGCACTCAACAGTACGCATTGCAAGATAAGGTTTCGCAAGCCCAAGGCGATTTATATCAAACTAACTCCGATGTAAGTCAGGTTGAATCACAGATTCACTATGTACAAGAAGCCCGTCAACGCTTACAACAACAAATTCAGGATTTACAAGCCCAACTCCAGCGTTGGACTGTGCAAGAAACAGATGCCGCGCAAGCGCAACGTACGGCCGAGCATGACTTAAGTTTGGCTGCCGAAAAAGAGGCTACTTTGTTAGCTGAACTGGCTGGCTTGATGGATCAAATGCCAAGTCGTGATGATGCCTATCAAAATGCTAACAATGGCTTGAATGCAGCGCGTGATAGTTTGGCTGCGATTGAGCAACGTTTGGCAAGTCTGGGTGAGCGCATGCGCGCAATGACTGCTCAGTCAGATGAGTTGAAGGGGCGTGAAGCTCGTTTAACAAGTGAATTAGATGGTATGCGCCGACCCGATGCCCAAGCGCTTCAAACGGCGATTGATCGTCAGACTATGGC
>JABMMT010000216.1 GCA_013205155.1 Betaproteobacteria bacterium
CTTCGAGAAATGGCGACTCAAGAGTTGTCTCGCGGGAAAGTCGAGTTTAGAGCCGCTTGGCGGGTTAATGCAGGAGCTGCCTCAAGTAGTAAAGCTAACTCGCACGTTTTGGGGGCGCTTAATAAAGAGCGTCTCGATGCTTTATATACCCTTCAAGAAAAAGTACAAGAAGCTTTTCCGAAGGCAACTGAGATGACGATCTCCGATATCTTGCGCTGGCCTGGTGTCGTTTCAGAGCCGCGTGGCGAGGAAGATGGTTGGATTGTTGCCACAGTCGAGGCTGGACGTGCCGCATTAACTTCGTTAATAGAGAGTCGCCGTGCTGAAGGTAAATCGTTGGTTGGCGTGCTGACTAACATCACAGGCAAGATGCGCGATATTGTGGCTATCATCGAGCCCAAGGTGCCTCTTTATGTGTCACAGTACCAAGAGAAGTTAACCGAGCGCTTATCTGAAGCCTTAGCTGCTCAAGAGCAATCTAAGGGTGGCGCAGAACTAATGGAGCGCATACGACAAGAGGTAGTACTCTATGCCGTCAGAATCGATGTAGCAGAAGAGTTTGCTAGACTAAAAACCCATTTGGACGCAGCAGATAAAGCCTTAGTAGGTAAAGGCCCGGTGGGTAAACGTCTGGATTTTCTGATGCAAGAACTCAATCGCGAAGCCAATACACTGAGCTCCAAGTCAGTATCTGAAGAATGTACTCAAGCTGCATTAGAACTGAAGCTTTTCATTGAACAAATGCGTGAACAAGTCCAAAACTTAGAGTAATCCTTACAATCACTTCTATGACCAGCCCGATTTTATCTCCTTCCTATCAAGGCAGTATGTTAATGATTGTGGCGCCTTCAGGTGCCGGCAAGTCATCATTAGTGAATGCTTTGCTGCAAGATGACGCCGGTTTGAAGTTATCACTTTCAACGACTACTCGTGCACCTCGTTCAGGGGAGGTTGATGGGAAAGATTATCGCTTCGTCACAAAAGAAGATTTTGTACGTGAGCGTGATGCAGGACAGTTTTTAGAGTGGGCAGAAGTGCATGGCCATTTTTATGGCACCTCTCGCCCCTGGATTGAGTCACAGATGATAGCGGGTAGCGACGTCATGCTAGAGATAGACTGGCAGGGAGCTCAGCAGATTCGTAAGATCATTCCATCAACACAGTGGATCTTCATTTTCCCGCCATCAATAGAGGCCCTAGAAGAGCGTTTACGTAAACGGGGCCAGGATGATGAAGCTACCATTGAACGCCGCTTGGCTGCCGCTCATATTGAGCTTGGGCATGCCCATGAGGCTGACTTTATAGTGGTCAATGACTCTTTTGAACAGGCCTTGGCCGACTTAAAGCACATTTTGGCTGCTAGTAGGCTTCGATCAGGACCCAGCATGGCCCGAAACCCAGCGCTTTTGAAGCGCCTTGGGGTGTAATCAGTTATCCTATAGGTATTGAAGCTAAATTAAGTGAGTTCAGCATGGCACGTATTACTGTAGAAGATTGCCTTAAAACCATCCCAAATCGTTTTGAACTAGTCTTGGCTGCAACTTATCGCGCTCGCCAATTGGTTCAAGGTCACTCGCCACGTGTTGAGTCCAGAGATAAAGCCACAGTAGTTGCCTTACGTGAAGTGGCTGCTGGTGTGACTGACCGTGACATGTTGACCAAAGTACCTTTGTAAAAAAGGAGTTCC
The DNA here is from genome assembly GCA_013205155.1 of Betaproteobacteria bacterium. Taxonomy (GTDB): domain Bacteria; phylum Pseudomonadota; class Gammaproteobacteria; order Burkholderiales; family Burkholderiaceae; genus Polynucleobacter. The sequence goes on from JABMMT010000216.1 coordinate 1,688, forward strand.
GGTGTGGGGCTCCCTTTAGGTTCACCAAAATCATCGGAATATTCTGGAGGGGTCTCTTCTAATGAGGCCTCTGTTGTAGCAGGGCAAGCAGATCTTTTAGAGATTGCACCACAAGCTAATAAAAAATCCATCTTAGCCACCTTGTTGGCGCATTCTAGTCGTCATTTATTTGGGCCCACCTCTGCTCCCAAGCTGCCACTAAAACACCAAGTTGTATCGATCGAAGGTTTATTGGCAAAACTAGGCTATCTCAAGCCAGGTGAAATAACGCTCATCAAAAAAGCATTTCAGTTTTCAGATGCCGCACACCTAGGTCAGTATCGACATAGTGGCGAACCTTATATTACCCATCCTGTAGCAGTTGCAGAACTTTGCGCCACTTGGCGCTTAGATGCGCCTTCAATTATGGCGGCCTTATTACATGATGTGATTGAAGATACCGGCTCCTCCAAAGCAGATCTAGTAGAGAAGTTCGGTAATAAAGTGGCAGAGCTAGTTGAAGGTCTTACTAAGCTTGATAAATTAGAGTTTCAGAGCCATGCAGAAGCTCAGGCAGAGAGCTTTCGTAAGATGTTTATGGCGATGGCTAGGGATGTACGCGTCATCCTAGTGAAGCTGGCTGACCGTACCCATAATATGCGCACCTTAGATGCGGTACCGATGGAGAAGCGTCGCCGAGTGGCTGCAGAAACCATTGAGATTTATGCGCCGATTGCTCACCGCTTAGGCTTAAATATTATCTATCGTGATTTACAAGATCTCAGCTTTCGCTATGCCATGCCGATGCGGTTTAGAGTCATTGAGGGTGCAGTTAAGCGGGCACGTGGCAATCGTAAAGAAATGGTTGAAAAGATTTTGCAAGCCACCAGGATGGCATTTGCAAAAGTAAATTTAGAGGTAGACCTTAGGGGCCGTGAAAAAACCCTCTTTAGCATTTATAGCAAGATGCGAACTAAGCACTTAAGCTTTTCACAAGTCTTAGATGTCTATGCTTTTAGGGTAACCGTACATAGTATTGATGAGTGCTATCGCGCCTTAGGTTTGTTGCATTCCTTGTATAAGCCGATGCCTGGAAAATTTAAGGATTACATAGCCATTCCCAAGCTCAATGGCTATCAATCACTACACACCACTCTCTTAGGGCCATCCGGTGTACCTGTTGAGTTTCAAATTCGTACAACAGAAATGCATGCAGTAGCAGAGGCTGGCGTTGCAGCCCATTGGGCTTATAAGGACGGCTCGCCTGATATGAGCGAAGTTCAAAATCGCGCCCATCAGTGGCTGCAGTCTTTGATTGATATTCAGGATAGTAGCGGTGATTCACAAGAGTTCTTAGAGCATGTCAAGATTGACCTTTTCCCAGACGCAGTCTATGTCTTTACGCCTAAAGGCCAAATTCGTGCTTTGCCGCGTGGCGCTACTGCACTTGATTTTGCATACTCTATTCATAGTGACTTAGGTAATACCTGTGTTGCTGTCAAGATCAATGGATTGCAGTTGCCCTTGAGAAGTGAATTGAAGAATGGCGACATTGTTGAAGTAATTAATTCAGCCAATTCACAGCCCAACCCAGGTTGGCTAGCATTTGTGAGAACAGGCAAGGCTCGTGCTTCCATTCGGCATTCCCTGAAAACAAAACATTATGCAGAGTCCTTACAGTTGGGTGAGAGACTCTTAGCGAGTGCATTACGTCAGCAAGGAGTTGACGGCGCATTAATCACCCCAGAAATTTGGGAAAAACTCATGCATTGGACGGGAGATAAGAATCGCGAAGAGGCTTGCGTCAATATTGCATTAGGACGACGGTCCCCCCAAGAGCTTGCTATCCGCTTAAAGATTCTGATTGATGATGAGGGTGGATCTGAGCAGATGCGTCTTGGTGTTGCCGATTGGGTTGCGCCCTCTCAAGAGGTCCATCACCACCAAAGGCAAGCTATTTTGGTTGATGGGCGTGAAGGTAATTCAATTAGCTTTCAAACTTGCTGCCATCCCATTCCCGGTGATAGCATCATCGGTTATCTCGGTAAGGGTGAGGGCCTGCAAGTTCACACGAATGAATGCCCAATTGCATTGCGCATGCTTTCAAAAGATAGCGATAAGTGGGTTGAGGTTGAGTGGGGTAAAGAGCTCAATCGTGAGTTTGAAGTTGATCTTGCAATAGATACGCTTCAGGGTAAAGGTGTTCTCGCTCGTGTCGCTAGTAGCGTTACCGCTGCTGATTCCAATATTATGAATGTTTCAATGGAAGATCGTTATAAAGAAGACTCAGTCACCATCCGGTTTACGATTCAAGTGTATGACCGACTCCATTTATCCAAAGTGATGCGAAGCCTGCGGACTAACCCAGACGTGATGAGAGTGATTCGGACTCGGGCAATTTAGGCGCCTTGCTCAAAGATATTGGACATTCAGAATTTCAATTTCAGCAGGGCCGGTGGGTGTTTGAATATTGACGCAATCACCCAGTCTTGCCTTTATTAAAGCCTTCGCAATCGGCGATACCCAACTCACATGTCCTTTATCTAAATTGACTTCATCGACACCAACAATAGTGATGATGGTTTCCTTACCAGCTGATGAACCAGCCAGTGGCGAGTAGCTTACTGTGGCGCCAAAAAAAACTTGATCAGCATCTGCATCGCCTGATTTACGCGCGGAATTATCGACAACTACTGCAAATTCAAGGCGTTGGTTTAAAAACCGAATTCGGCGATCAATCTCCCGTAGGCGCTTTTTTCCATAGATATAGTCACCATTTTCAGAGCGGTCTCCATTCGATGCAGCCCAATGCACCACCTTGACAATTTCAGGTCGATCGAGATTTAAGAGCTGTAGAAGCTCTTTTTTAATGCGTTCGTGACCTGTTGGGGTAATGTAGTTCTTCTCTTCCATGGCATAATTATGACTGTTGCGGCTGTAGCTCAGTTGGATAGAGTACTTGGCTACGAACCAAGGGGTCGTGGGTTCAATTCCTGCCAGCCGCACCATTTCATATTGGGGGCCTAGTTTTCACTAGGCCCCCTTCATTTTGAAGCACTTTTTTATGTGCTGCCCCAGATCCCTTTATAGTTTGGGTATGGTAATTTCAAAATCTATTTTTATCGCTAAGACTCGGCCCGTTGCCATTTGGAGTCCGATTGATGCTGCAAATGCAAAAATCCTCCTAAACGGAAAAGTCGATGTCTACACCCTTGGAGGAGTCTGGACTAAGGTCCTGGAAGCACAAAATGCATGGTTAGCTCAGGGTAATGCCAGTAACAAAACA
>JABMMT010000217.1 GCA_013205155.1 Betaproteobacteria bacterium
AACCATGACATCACCAGAGCCACAAAACCAATTAACATCGCAGTAATGCCATACTGAATCGCAATTACCTTGGCATCCTGACTCCAGATATATTTGCCGAGGAATGTTTTGGGATGGTAAAGCTCCATCTCTTTGACTTCCAATGGAGGCGCAAAATTAGATGCGTCATGCGCAACGTGTTCCATCAAAATCTCCTCATGAGTAAATCGATCATTTCAAGGTCCCAATATAGGCAACAAGATCATTAATGGTTTGCTCTTGCGTTAAAAATGAGGCAACCGATGACATCTGTTGTCCGTACAAATCTTTCGGATGGGTTCCACGAACACCTTCCCTAAAATGATTCAATTGGGTTACCAAATACCAGTCACTCATGTTCTGGAGTCTTGGAGCTTTAGTTGACTCCACTCCTGCTCCATTGGGACCATGACATGCCGCACAAGTACTGTTGTATAGGTCTTTCCCTTTACTGATATTTCCCTGAATAGTATGTTCAGCTGATGCATCAGGCAGTGATCGAATATAAGCACTAACGTTAGCAATATCGGCGGAAGAGACTAAGGTAGCAGCCATTGGGACCATCACTTTGCCATTGATATCTTGATCTTTGACACCACGTGCGCCCTGCTTAAAGTTTATCAATTGACGATTCAAATACCACTCCTCTTGACCGCTCAGCTTAGGGGCATTTAAAGCTTTATTACCCTCTCCCTGAGCTCCATGGCAAGCTGAACAAACTGCATAAAGTGCTTTACCAGCAGCAGCATCACCATTTTTTTGTATTTGAGTTTGGGCAAATGTAGGATAGTTACTTAGCCAAGCTTGATAGGCCTCATCACTTTCAATCACGACTTTGCCACGCATGACATAGTGGCCTACACCACACAGCTCATTGCAGAGAACATCAAACTTTCCAACCCGGGTTGGTGTAAACCAAATAAAAGTGATCATTCCCGGTACAAGATCCATCTTGGCACGAAATTGGGGTACTGCAAAGTTATGCAGTACATCAACAGACCTGAGCAAGGCTTTCACTGGCTTGTTTAAGGGAAGATGAACCTCTTGGCTGGATACCAAAATATCATCTTGCCCATTGAGATCAGATGGATCGATGCCGAAGGGATTTTTTTCAGAGATAAATTTAGTATCGACCAAACCCATCTTGCCGTCTTTGCCAGGGAAGCGATAGCTCCAGTTCCATTGCTTACCAACGACTTCAAAGAGGCTGGCATTAGATGGAACATGTACAAAGTCAGCCCATACAAATAATCCTGGAGCCAACATGGCGGCAATACCAACGGTGGTAATACCAATCAGCCACCATTCTAGTTTCTTATTTTCAGGCTCATATGCAGCTTTACTTCCTTTACGCTGACGGAAACGGATGATGCAGTAAACGACAAATAAATTAACAATGACAAAGACGGCACCAGTAATCCAGAATGTCAGGCCGATAGTGTCATCAATGGCCACCCAATTCGATGCAATTGGCGTGAAGTACCAGGGACTCAAGAATTGAAAAAGGACTGAGCCAATGACGAGTAATGCAATCACGATTGCAAGTGCCATAACGCCTTTCGCTCCTAGAGCATTTCGCCCTTAAGGATTTAAGCATCATCAACGCCATGAACTCTGGGATATCTTTATATAGAAATGAAACCTCTCATAAAAAATAAAGTTCTTTAAACTTTTTTTGAAGATATACCTAATATCTAAAATAAACGATAACTTGATAAGTGTTTACCCGTAATTTCTTATAAAATCTATAATTTTTTGGTGCAGCGCACTAAGCATCCCACTACTTATTCAGCGCAAAACTGTAACAAATATTGGACATACTAGGAGAACAATTATTAAGAATGGAATGACTGCCCACATAATCTCAATGTAAATACTTTTATGAAAATGCTTCTTTTTTTGACCTAATCCTCTGCGGTGTTTAATAATTGAATAAATTGTTATGACAAAAGTAATCAAAAAAATAGCACTGCAAAGCAACAGCATAGGCTGATGTGCAGTCTTGACGTCATGTACTATGGCCTCTAGATGCTCATACAAAAAATATTCCCCGTTCTCATTTGAATTGCTAGAATAATTTCCTATTATTAAAAAATTGAAATAAGGCAAGCATTACGCTGCAGGACGCTGAGTTTTTTTGTTCTAAATGGAACAAATGAAAAACTACAAGAAAGTAGTTTGGTATCTCCCCCGACCAATAAACATCTAGGGCAGGTTTTGAGTAAGAAGACTTAATGTATAGAACAAAGAATGGCGGGTATACCTAGTACATACCCCCTCCCACTGATAGCTCTTGAATCGACGATTAAAGCTTAGCCAGGATCACCCTCGCTGACTCAAGGCCTCTCTTACCCTAACCAAGCAGTTTCATGATTGAATCAATAGATCACATCGAACTAGGTAACTCCAAGGCTTTAAGAGTTTTTGGTCTGCCCAGCACAATTCGAACGTGCGACCTTGACCTTAGAAGCTTTAACAAACAGTTTGAATACAAGTTAAACAATACTTTTAAGGTGTTGAAATTTGCTGTGGCATCGGCACCAAGAACCTTGATTCGCAGTAGAAATCATTTGATATTGGATGGTATCTGCAGGTGATCAGATAGTCGCATGTCTTATTTGTTGGGTTAACCGACAAATTTGATCTGATATTAAAGGCAACTGGCGACCCTTAGGGGAATTTTGCAGATAACAAAAAACCCGCTCGAAAGCGGGTCGTAACTCATCAATAAAAAACTTTTATGGTTTAGGATTCATACGATACAGTAAATCTAAGTCATTGCGATGATATGGCTCAGCTAAATCATTAGTAACATCTGCTATGAAAGCTGCAAAATCTTGAGTATCTTCTAATGCCGCTGCATGAACTGGATTTTCCCAGATACCAAAACCTTCAATTGTATTTTGCGCTTGGTTACCAACAATAATGACATCATGAAGATCTGCATTGTGTGACATAACCTCTGAAGCAAATTGATGATAACGATCACATACTTTCTTGTAACTTCCAGGTTTAGTTTTTAACCAACTATGTCCGACA
>JABMMT010000218.1 GCA_013205155.1 Betaproteobacteria bacterium
GAGTAAGAGTTGATGCGCATGTTGACCATGTATATCGACCAGCCGATCTCCCGCCTCACGAAGCTGTGTGACTGTAGCGACGCTACCATTAATAAACGCGCGGCTGCGACCATTCCCGTCAATAGTTCGCTTTAGAAAAAGACTTTCTCCTCCATCTTCAATAGGAAAACCTTGTTCTTCCAACCACTGATTGAAGTATTGAATTTGTTCGGGGTCTATTCTGAAGAGAGCTGATATTTCAGCGCGACTGGCACCCTCTCTAATTTGACTGCTATCAGCGCGCTCACCCAATACCAAGCTGAGAGCGTCTAATAGAATCGATTTACCCGCACCAGTTTCTCCAGTCAGGACTGTAAAGCCGCTGGCAAAGTCGAGCTCAAGCTGATCAACAATGACAAAGTCACGAAGTGAGATAGTGTGAAGCATGTATTAGCGTAGCAAAGAAAGCGACATCAGAATGTCGATGGGTACTCATTCCAATGCAACTTCTCGCGCAAAGTTTTGTAGTCGCTGTGGCTGCAAGGATGTAGGAGAGTAATTGTTTTATTGGACTGACGCACTTCAATCTTGTCCCCGCTTTGTAAATCAGTTTGGGATTGCATGTCAAAGTTCACAATGACTTCACGACCATCAATCACTTCAATAATCGTCACGCTATCTTCCGGTAAGACGATTGGGCGATTCGAAAGTGAATGGGGTGCAATCGGAACCAGTAAGATTCCTGCAACTCGTGGATGCAAAATAGGACCTCCAGCGGAAAGAGCATAAGCAGTTGAGCCTGTAGGTGTAGAGACAATCAAACCATCTGAACGCTGGTTGTACATAAAGGAACCATTGACATGCACTGCCAGCTCCACCATTCCAGAAATTCCTGAGCGGTTTACCACTACATCATTGAGTGCTAGCGCGCGGGTAATTTCTTTATCTTTACGCAAGACGACTGCATCTAAGAGCGTACGAGTATCTGCTTCGTGCTCCCCGGCAATAATTTGAGGAAGAATAGTTTGGACTGATTGGATGGGGATATCAGTCATGTAGCCTAGGCGACCCATATTGATGCCCACCAAAGGAACATTTTTTCCTGCCAATTGGCGACCAATTCCGAGCATGGTTCCGTCGCCACCCAGAACTACCACTAGATCAATTGCCCCGGCAAAATCCTCGGCTGTTTTAATGGGAAATTCAGTAAAACCAAGATGTTGGGCGGTGGCAGCCTCTAAAAAGACTTCACAGCCTAAGCCTGTGACCAGTTTAGCCAAGTCCCGGAGGCGTTCCTCTATCCCATCAGCCTGTAATTTGCCAACAAGCGCAACCCGCTTAAAGGCCTTATTGGTGGAATTTGGGGAAGGGCTTAACATATAACGATTAAACCATAGGCATAAAATCCCTTCCACCATGGATGAACGTTCCCGCGCTTTACTAAAAACCCTCATCGAGCGTTATATCGAGGAGGGTCAGCCGATTGGCTCCCGGACTCTTTCGAGATTCTCGGGCTTAGACCTATCAGCCGCCACGATTCGCAATGTCATGGCTGATTTAGAGGACATGGGCCTAGTGACTAGCCCACATACCTCTGCTGGCCGAGTTCCAACTCCGAGAGGCTATCGCCTGTTTGTGGACACCATGGTCACTATTCGCCCTCTTGAAGAAATGGCTGCTCGAGAAGTGGAAAAGGGACTTCTGCCCGATTCACCGCAAAGGGTTTTAAATTCTGCTGCTCAAATGCTGTCCAATCTGACTCATTTCGCTGGCGTTGTCATGACGCCTAAGCGCACTCAAGTCTTTAAGCATATTGAATTTTTGCGTTTGGGCGAAGGCAAGATCTTGCTCATTATGGTTACCCCCGAAGGGGATGTACAAAACCGCATTTTGCCGACAACTCAAGATTACACACCTAGCCAATTAATCGAAGCAGGTAATTACATTAATGCTCAGTTTGCAGGAAAAAGTTTTGATCAAGTACGCTCTCATCTCAAGGCAGATTTAGATAATTTACGAACCGACATTTCTGGTTTGATGACCTTAGCTTTACAGGCCGGAGTAGCTGATTACGATCTGGGTCGTGGCGATGTCGTCCTTTCTGGTGAGCGTCGTCTACTCAATGTTGGGGACTTAAGCTCCAATCTCGATAAGCTGCGCAAAATGTTTGATATGTTGGAGCAAAAGTCGTTTTTAATGCAATTATTGGATGTGTCTAGCCATGCTGATGGTATTCAGATCTTTATCGGTGGAGAGAGTGACCTTTTGCCTTATGAGGATTTAGCTGTCATTAGTGCACCCTATAGTGTGGACGGTCAAATTGTTGGTACTTTAGGAGTGATTGGGCCAACTCGAATGGCTTATGACCGAGTTATTCCGATTGTGGACATTACTTCTAAATTATTATCAGGTGCTCTTAGCTCTTAAGCATTTTAAAAAATATTGATGAAGACATCTACTGTGAATCAAAACCCTCATTTAAGAGCCTCAAAAACTGCGGTGTTATTGCTCAATTTGGGTACGCCATCTGCGCCTACTTCCAAGGCGGTGAGAGCTTATCTCAAAGAATTTTTATCTGACCCTCGGGTAGTAGAAATTCCCTACTTTATTTGGTGGTTCATTTTGAATGGCATTATTTTGCCTATTCGTAGTGGAGCGTCAGCTAAAAAATATGCTTCGATTTGGTTGCCAAAATTAGGCTCGCCTTTAATGCACTACTCACGCCTGCAAGCCAAAGAGTTAGGTGAAATATTTGCCAATCAAGGACATACCGTCTTGGTTGATTTAGCGATGCGCTACGGGGAGCCTTCTACCGAAGAAGTTCTTAAGAGCTTGAAGGCACAAGGCATGGAGCGTTTATTGCTACTGCCTTTATATCCACAGTATTCAGCGACAACCACAGCTTCTAGCTTTGATGAAGTATTCCGAGTATTGAGTACTTGGCGCGATCAACCTGAATTACGCTTAGTCAAACACTATCACGATAATCCTGCATACATTAATGCTTTGCGTGATCAAGTATATGATGCTTGGGATAAGGATGGGCGCCCTAACTTTGCTGCCGGAGATCGATTCGTCATGTCTTTTCATGGACTGCCTAAGAGAAATTTATTGAATGGCGATCCTTACCATTGCGAGTGTCTAAAGTCAGGACGTTTGCTTGGTGAAGCATTGGGATTGGAGAAGGGCGAATATATCGTAACCTTTCAGTCGCGATTTGGAAAAGCAGAATGGCTTAAACCTTATACCGCCCCCACAATTGAAAAGCTGGCAAAAGAAGGATGTCAGCGTATCGATATTTTTTGCCCAGGATTTCCGGCTGATTGCCTAGAGACTCTGGAGGAGATAGCAATGGAAGCAAGAGAGAGTTTTTTAGAGCATGGTGGAAAAGATTATCGTTATATCCCATGCCTCAATAGCAACCCAAAATGGATTGAGGCATTAAGCGAGATTGCTCACCAGCATTTATTGGGGTGGTCATTAGGCACTGAGTCTGAGGCTGAACTTGCTACCCGAAATGAGAGAGCAGAATTAGCCGAAGGGACTAAGACTTGAAATTGAGTCTTATAACCCCATATTGGAAACAATAGTTACTCTTCATTAAAAGCGAAATAGCGTCCATGACACAAGAAAATCACAACCCCCATCCTGAACAAGAAAATACTGCTGAAGATGCTGCACCTGAAGCGTCGGCACAAGCCAGTGTTCCTTTGACGCCTGAGGAAGAAATTGCAGAGCTCAATCAAAAGCTTGCTGATTTACAAGATCATTTCTTGCGTGCCAAAGCTGAGGGAGAAAATATTCGTCGCCGTGCTGTTGAAGACATCGCTAAAGCGCACAAGTTTGCAATAGAAAGCTTTGCAGAGCATTTGGTCCCCGTTACCGATAGTCTTTATGCTGCTTTAAGTACCGATGCTGGGGATGCAAAAGCATTCAAGGAAGGCTTAGAAATTACGCTTAAGCAACTTCTATCTGCCTTTGAAAAAGGGCGTATGACCGAAATTAACCCTACAGTGGGCGATAAGTTCGATCCTCACCACCATCAAGCGATTGCATCGGTGCCCTCTGAGCAAGATCCCAATACCGTAGTTTCTGTTCTTCAGCGCGGTTACACCGTTGCTGATCGCGTATTGCGACCTGCTTTAGTGACTGTTAGCGCCCCTAAATAAGGCCTTTTTAAGGGATAAATACCCCAAAATATGCCCAAAAACAGCATAAAAAGGCAGATTTCTGCCTTTTTGCCATTTCAGCCCCTTGAATTTTACTTTTTAAACCCCATTTAGTGGATATCGATTTATTCATAGCCGTACATAGAACTTATATAAAACAAGGTATTAACTTAATTTTTTGGAGCCATTATGGGAAAGATTATCGGAATCGACTTAGGAACCACTAACTCGTGTGTTTCAGTAGTAGAAAACAATGCACCTAAAGTTGTTGAGAACGCAGAAGGCGCTCGAACAACTCCATCCATCATTGCCTATCTTGAGGATGGCGAAGTGTTGGTTGGTGCGCCAGCTAAACGTCAATCAGTTACAAACCCTAGAAATACTATCTATGCTGTGAAGCGTTTAATGGGTCGTAAATTTACTGATGCTGAAGTACAAAAAGATATCGGTTTAATGCCTTACGCCATTATTCAAGCAGATAACGGAGATGCTTGGGTTGAAGCGCGTGACAAGAAAATGGCGCCACAACAAGTGTCTGCTGAAATCTTGCGCAAAATGAAAAAGACAGCAGAAGATTACCTTGGTGAAGAGGTAACTGAGGCTGTGATTACGGTGCCCGCTTACTTTAACGATAGCCAACGTCAGGCTACTAAAGATGCCGGCCGAATTGCTGGCCTGGATGTTAAGCGCATCATTAATGAGCCAACCGCTGCTGCATTGGCATTTGGTTTAGATAAACAAGATAAAGTTGATCGCAAGATTGCGGTATATGACTTGGGTGGCGGTACATTCGACGTTTCTATTATTGAAATTGCCAACGTAGATGGCGAGAAGCAATTTGAAGTGCTTTCTACTAACGGTGACACCTTCTTGGGTGGTGAAGATTTTGATCAACGTATCATTGATTGGATCATTACCGAGTTCAAGAAAGAGCAAGGTGTTGATTTGAGCAAGGATGTACTGGCATTACAGCGTTTGAAAGATGCTGCGGAGAAGGCCAAGATCGAGTTGTCATCTGCTCAACAAACAGAAATTAACTTACCTTATGTGACTGCTGACGCTAGTGGTCCTAAGCATTTGAATTTGAAATTGACCCGTGCCAAATTGGAGTCTTTGGTAGAAGAGTTGATTAATCGCACTGCTGGCCCTTGCTTAATAGCTATTAAAGATGCTGGTGTGAACGTAGCCGAGATTGATGATGTCATTTTGGTTGGCGGTCAAACCCGTATGCCTGCTGTTCAGGATAAGGTAAAAGAAATTTTTGGCAAAGAGCCACGTAAAGACGTCAATCCTGATGAAGCGGTTGCTGTTGGCGCCGCCATTCAAGGTTCTGTGTTGTCGGGCGATCGTAAAGACGTATTGCTCTTAGACGTTACCCCATTGTCATTAGGTATCGAGACTCTTGGTGGTGTGATGACTAAGATGATTCCTAAGAACACTACGATTCCAACCAAGCATTCACAGGTTTATTCCACTGCGGAAGACAATCAGCCTGCGGTCACCATCAAGTGCTACCAAGGTGAGCGTGAGATAGCCATTGCAAATAAGTTGTTAGGGGAATTTAACCTAGAGGGTATCGCAGCAGCACAACGTGGTATGCCGCAAATTGAGGTGACTTTTGATATTGATGCTAATGGTATTTTGCATGTCACCGCAAAAGATAAAACGACTGGTAAAGAAAATAAAATCACCATTAAGGCAAACTCTGGTTTAACCGAAGAAGAAATCTTACGCATGGTAAAAGATGCAGAAGCCAATGCTGCTGAAGATAAGAAGGCTTTAGAGTTGGTAATCACTCGCAACACTGCTGATGCTCTAGCGCACTCAACTAAGAAAGCCTTGGAAGAGCATGGCGCAAGTTTGGAAGCTTCCGAGAAGGGGGTAATTGAAACTGCCTTGAAGGAGTTAGACGAAGCAATCAAAGGTAGCGACAAGGCAATCATTGAAGCTAAGACCGAAGCATTGGGCAAAGCAAGTCAGAAGCTTGGCGAGAAAGTGATGGCTGCTGAGCAGGCTAAGGCTGGTGGCGGCGCTGCTCCTGGTGCAGCTCCAGGGGGCACCTCTGGTCCAGCTCCTGATGCTGATGTCGTTGATGCCGACTTTAAAGAGGTTAATGACAAGAAGTAATTGAGTCATTGAACATTTATTTGATGTAGTTTTGAAGTACTTAAACAACAAGTCGGCCACGTGCCGACTTGTGTCATTCAGGTTGTGGAGAGGAATAGGCCGTGCCTAAAAGTAAACGCGATTATTACGAAGTACTTGGCGTATCAAAAGGGGTTAGCGACGCAGAGCTTAAAACAGCTTATCGCAAATTAGCTATGAAGCATCACCCAGATCGCAACCCTGACAGCAAGACGGCTGAAGCTCAATTTAAAGAGGGAAAAGAAGCATACGAAACACTGACTGATCCAAATAAACGTGCTGCTTATGATCAGTATGGACACGCTGGTGTAGACCCCTCAATGGGTGGCTTTGGTGCCGGTGGCTTTGCAGGCGGCGGCTTTGCTGATGCTTTCGGCGATATCTTTGGCGATATCTTTGGCCAAGGTGGTGGACGTCACTCAGGCCCTCAGGTTTATAAGGGTGCAGATCTCCGTTACAACATGGAGATCACTCTTGAGCAAGCGGCAGAGGGATACACTACTCAGATTCGAGTGCCTAGCTGGAGTAGTTGCAAACCTTGTCATGGGACTGGCGCAGAACCTGGTACTAAAGCTGAAAAATGTTCTACCTGTGACGGTCACGGTCAAGTGCGTGTTCAGCAAGGTTTCTTCTCAATGCAGCAAACTTGTCCTAAGTGCCGCGGCACGGGCGAGTACATTCCTAAGCCATGTAAAACTTGCCATGGTAGTGGTAAACATAAAGAACAAAAAACCCTTGAGATCAAAATTCCAGCAGGAATTGATGATGGTATGCGTGTGCGCTCAGTTGGAAATGGTGAGCCAGGTATTAATGGTGGTCCGTCAGGTGATCTCTATGTGGAAGTGCGGGTGAAACCCCATCCAGTATTTGAACGGGATGGCAGTGACTTGCATGTCCAAATGCCGATTTCATTTGCCAACGCTACGATTGGTGGGGAAATTGAAGTCCCTACTTTATCGGGGCGCGTTGAGTTTCCAGTTCCAGAGGGAACGCAAACTGGCAAAACCTTCCGTTTACGCAATAAAGGCATTAAAGGTTTGCGTTCATCATTGGTGGGCGATCTTTTTGTGCACGTTGTGGTCGAGACGCCGGTCAAATTAACGGATGAGCAGAGAAACTTGCTACAAAAGTTTGATGAAAGTCTTAAGTCTGGTGGGGATAAACACAGCCCACAACAAAAAGGCTGGTTCGAAGGCGTAAAGAGTTTTTTTAGTTAATTAACCTGCAAAGCCAAATTCAGGTCCGGGGAATTTTCCGGACTTCACTTCTCTTATATAGGCTTTAATCGCAGCCTCTACCGAGTGACGACCTTCCATAAAGTTTTTGACGAACTTCGGCGGTTTTCCGGGACTAATACCCAACATATCTTGAAGAACTAATACTTGGCCAGAACAATCTGGGCCAGCACCAATACCAATAGTAGGAATATGAAGTTCTGCTGTAATTCTTTTCCCTAACGTTGAAGGAATTGCTTCCAGAACAACCATTTGCGCCCCAGCATGTTGGCAAGCAAGTGCTTGCTCGAGCATGATGCTTGCGGAGTCCTTTGACTTCCCTTGTACTTTATAGCCACCTAAAAGATGGACTGATTGAGGAAGTAATCCAAGGTGTGCACAAACGGGAACGCTACGTTCTACTAAGTACTGAATGATTTCTACTTGCCATGGACCACCACCTTCCAGTTTGACCATATCGGCGCCAGCGCGCATGAGTGCGGCAGCAGAGTCTAGTGCTTGCATTGGATCACCGTAGCTAGCAAAGGGTAAATCAGCAATCAAGAAGGTGTGTGAGTTAGCGCGCGCAACACATTCGGTGTGATAAGCCATCTGACCAACCGTTACAGGAGTTGTGCTGGTGTGGCCTTGAATGACATTACCTAAGGAGTCGCCGATGAGGATGACTTCCATGTTGCAACGATTGAGCAGCGCAGACATCGTAGAGTCATATGCCGTGAGCATACAAATTTTTTCACCCTCAGCGTGCATCGCTAGGAGTTTAGTAATCGAGATTGGCTTTTCGCCCTGTAAATAACCCATGGCGAGAGTTTAATGAATTAATGCGTCGATTGGCTATAAACAGTCTTTTCCCCGCAATTACAGTTGCGGCAGGGGAGTTTTTCAATACGTTGGTCTGCCACTTTGGGTAAATAGGTCTTTAATTCGCCAAAATGGGGTAGGAAGAAATTAGGAGAAATTTCTAGAAGGGGTAGCAATACAAAAGAGCGTTCTGTGATCCTGGGGTGGGGCAGCATGAGCTCAGTTTCATTTTGTATGACGCCCTCAAAGTGCAAGATGTCGAGGTCAAGTGTTCTTGGGGCATTAGCATAGGGACGCTCCCGACCAAATTCTTGTTCGACTGCTTGGCAAATATGTAAGAGCCCATAAGGCGTGAGTTGCGTTTCAATTTGAATGACTGAGTTGATGTAGTCACCACCAAGGGCCTCTATAGGAGCGCTTTGATAGAAACAACTCTTGTTGAGGATTTGTAATTCGCAGCGTTGAGCAAGGCATATGATTGCGTCAGTGATCAGTTGACGCGTATCGCCGATGTTCCCGCCAAATCCAATATATGCCCGTGCCATATTTTTCCAAACCTAAGATAGAACTACTTTACAGAAATTTCTAAAAACTTGCTTAGCTTGGAGTATTTTCACTAGGGCTCGCTGTACTGGCAGATTTAGGCTTCCTTCGACGGCGTTTCTTGAGGGGTAACGCACTGTTACCCACCTCATTTTTGGCACTGGCCATCAAAGCCTCTTGTCCATTAGGGTCTGCGGCGATAAAATCTGTCCACCATTGCCCTAGAACAGTATCTCTTTCCCCTGTGGCACAACGCAGTAGGAGGAAGTCATAACCCGCCCTGAAACGGGGGGATTCTATTAAGCGGTAGGGATAGCGGCCAACCCGCTTTTCGAAACGGGGTTGCATAGACCAGATTTCACACATATCGCTCTCAAAGCGACGATGAATGGTAATCGCGCTACTTTGGGTGGCAATCGTATCGTCCATCGCATCTTGTAAGGCTGGAATATTAGCCATACCGTTTGCTAAGTTGGCATTCCAATTTTTGAGAAGATCAGGCCAAAGCAATGTGGCGAACAGAAATCCTGCAGAAACACTCTTTCCGGATTGAATTCGTTGATCAGTGTTGGCTAGTGCTAGCTTAACGAATTGATTAGCCTCTTTGGAGTCTTCACTACTATCAAGGATGTGATCAAGCAGAGGTAATAGGCCGTGATGTAAGCCTGCATCACGTAAACCTTGAATGGCTGCCCAAGAATAGCCAGACATTAACAGCTTCAGAATTTCATCGAAGAGTCGTGCAGAGGGAACATCTTGTAGTAGCGTACTGAGCTTGGTAATGGGGGAGCGTGTAGCTGCCTCTAAGCTAAAACCGGTTTTAGCGGCAAAACGAATTGCTCTAAGCATCCGTATAGGATCTTCTCGATAACGTTTTACTGGATCGCCAATCATACGCAAAGTTTTCTTTTGGATATCGACCATCCCACCGTGATAGTCGAGTACTGTTTCAGAAGAGGGGTCGTAATACATTGCGTTGATACTAAAATCACGCCGGGTTGCATCCTCCCCTTGGGATCCCCAAACGTTATCGTGCAAAATGCGGCCACTTTCTGCAAGATGGTCGCCAGCGTTATCCAGCAGGGCTCTAAAGGTCGAAACTTCAATAATCTCAGGGTGGCCTTTACCAAAAAAAGTAACGTGAACTATCTGAAAGCGACGACCGATCAGACGTGCTTTACGAAATAATTTTTGTACTTGATCTGGGGTAGCATTCGTTGCCACATCAAAATCTTTTGGACCAATACCTAACACTAAATCACGAACCGCACCTCCAACAATAAATGCCTCATAACCAGCCTGTTGCAATGTATCAGTCACTTTTACCGCATTCTTGGAGAGTAAGTGAGGGTCAATACGATGTATTTTTTTGGGGATACGTTTGGGTGCCCCTGTATTGTTTGCTTGCGTCTGCTTGGCCATCGGGTCACGACGCAAGATCCGCTTAATAAATTTAGTGATCATGCAAATAACTCAAGGATAGGCCAGTGGCGTTTCTGAGCTTCACTACGCAAACGATCATCGGGATTAGTAGCAACAGGGTGGCTGACCTTCTCAAGTAAAGGTAAATCATTCATTGAATCAGAATAAAAATAACTACGCGCCAGGGTGTCCAATGAAAGTTGCTTACTAGAAAGCCAGTTGTGCAAATTGAGAATCTTACCTTCCCGAAAATTGGGAATGCCTAGGACTTCACCAGTAAAAGTCGCTAGTGGGTGATCTGAGATAGTGACTGGCTCGGTAGCAATAAGATGTTCAATGCCAAAGCTTTCCACAATTGGGCGCGTCACAAAGCTGTTGGTGGCAGTGATAACGCAGCATAAATCTCCAGCATCTTGATGGTGTTTTACTAAATCAATCGCTTTCTGACGTAACTGTCCGTGAATCACTTCCTTCATGAAAGCATCATGCCATTCCTTCAATTGCTCACGTGAATGCTGGGATAAGGGCTTTAAGGCAAATCGTAAAAATTCATCGATATCCAGTTTGCCGTCTTTATAGTCCTGGTAGAAGCGCTCATTTTTAGTAGCGTAGTCACTGCCATCCACGACGCCCATGCGAACAAGAAATTGACCCCATTCGTAATCGCTATCGCAGGGTAAAAGAGTGTGATCTAAATCGAAGAGGGCTAATTGGGTCACGAATTCAACATTGAGTAAATGATTATGGCTGCAAAAGCTCACGCACCAGCGGCAAGGTTACAGCACGTTTTGTTTCTAGTGAATAAGCATCTAAAGCATCCATTAAGGCCATTAAATTGGGCATATCGCGGTAGAAACGGCTCAACAACCAAGGTAATACATCTGGCGATAACACTAGACCACGCGCTTGAGCCGCTTGCTCTAATGCTTGTATTTTCGCATCATCATCCAAAAGTTCTGTTTGGAATACCAAGCCCCAGCCTAGGCGGGTGCGCAGGTCCTCTCTAATCTCTAGAGCTGCAGGTGCTGCTTTACCGACCATAAAAATATGGATTGCTTTGCTGGCTTGCACTCCATTGAGAATACGAAAGAGAGAACCAACTAAACGCTCATCAAGGCGATCGACATCATCTACCGTAATCACTGAAGGAATATCGCTTTCTGTGAGCAGATTCATTTTTTCTTCCAGACGGACCCATGCTGTAGGTTCATGAGGCCCCAAAGAAAAGTAGTCAAACCCAGCCTGGGCAGCAGCATTTGCGATGGCTACTAGTAGATGAGTGCGTCCAGATCCCTCTGGTCCCCACCAATAAATCCAGCGTTGATTTAGAGGATTATTTTGGGCTGCCTTAGATTGTTGATGCCATGACTGACTCAAGTCTTGAAGCGTAGAGATCAAGGCTCGGTCTTTACCTGGTAGGTAGTTTTCTAGACTAACTTTAGGTATGTGACTAATATCTAAAGCAAATTGCTTAGGAAGCGGAGTTTTATTCATTACAACGAAAATCTATTTTTGATACCAAGAGCTTTGGGTGTAAAGAGACCATGCATATTGAACTAAGACCATACTAACGGCGCTAATTGGGAGTGCTAGCAGTACTCCAAAAAATCCAAATAACTTTCCAAAAAATAACAATGCAAAAAGCACACCTACGGGGTGCAAGCCAATCCGCTCACCTACCAAGCGAGGTGTTAAGAAAAAGCCTTCTATAAATTGACCTAATCCAAAAACCGCCAGTACGCCAATAATCTCCGGGCCTGGCCCAAATTGAAGAAGCGCAGATAAGGTTGCCAGAGTAAGACCAATCGCAATACCAACATACGGAATAATGATCATTAAGGCTGTAAATACCCCCAGTGCAGCCGCTCCTTTGATGCCAACCAAACTAAGACCAGCGCTATAGAAAATAGCCATGATCGAAATCACAATCAACATGCCGCGCAAGTATTGGGATAGCAAACCATCGGTATGCATTGCAAGGCGGTTCACAGTTTCTTGCGCGCGCGCAGGAACCGCTTTTTTAATTAATGAAAAAAACTGATCCCAGTCAATCAGTAAATAGAACATGACGAAAATAATAAGCACCGCATTAACAAAGCCTGCGATGACTGAGCTTCCAGATACCAGGACTGTGTTAATCGTGGTATTCATGAGGGTATCAGCGTTGTCATGAATGTGATCAGTAATTTTTTGAGTGACATTGACTTTAAGAGCGCTCCAGTCAATATTCATGTGCAGCTCTTCGAGTTTTGGGCTAAGCCAAGACTGGGTATTGGCTATCCATTCTGGGAGTTGGGTTTTGAGTAGCGGGATTTCGTATTTGAGCAGGCTGATCAGTAGGCTGAAAATAAAAATAATGAGCCCTAGGCCAATCAGCATGGAGATGAGGGCAGCTAGCGCACGTGGGATGCGATGGGTCTCAAGCCATAGGCAAACTGGGCGTAAGGTATACGCCAGAATGAATGCAGCCAGAAAAGGGGTAAAAATTTCAGCCATGGTTTGTAATCCTCTAGAATTCAATGATTCTACTGACCCAGTAGCATTTTTTAATAAAATTCCGAATCAAATATGACTTCTTCAAGCAATTCCCCATCAAAAGGTCTCTCCTACCGTGACGCTGGCGTCGATATTGACGCGGGGGACGCTCTAGTCGACCGCATTAAGCCTTTGGCCAAGAAAACCATGCGGGAAGGTGTTTTAGCTGGAATTGGTGGTTTTGGAGCACTTTTTGAGCTTCCTAAACACTACAAAGAGCCTGTCTTGGTTTCAGGAACTGACGGTGTAGGAACCAAACTTCGTTTGGCTTTCGAGTGGAATCGGCATGACACGATTGGCCAAGATCTAGTGGCGATGAGCGTGAACGATATTTTGGTCCAAGGTGCTGAGCCACTCTTTTTCTTAGATTATTTTGCATGCGGCAAATTGACCGTTGATACTGCCGCAACAGTTGTGGGCGGAATTGCTAAAGGTTGCGAGTTATCAGGCTGCGCACTCATTGGTGGTGAAACTGCAGAAATGCCTGGTATGTATCCGCCAGGCGAATATGATCTTGCAGGATTTGCTGTGGGTGCGGTCGAGAAATCTAAAATTATTACTGGTGCCCGTATTGTTCCAGGCGACACCATCTTGGCAATTGGATCAAGTGGCGCGCACTCCAATGGTTACTCATTGGTGAGAAAAATTATTGAGCGTGCTGGCGCAAAACCCAATGATGACTTAGGTGGCCGGCCATTAGGTGATGTAGTGATGGCGCCTACCGAAATTTATGTCAAGCCACTTTTAAAGCTCATTACAGAAATTGATGTCAAAGGAATGGCCCATATTACTGGTGGTGGCTTAGTAGATAACGTGCCACGTGTTCTCCCAGAAAATACTCAAGCTGTCTTGCACCGTGATAGCTGGCAAATGCCTGAACTCTTCCGTTGGTTGCAAATGAAGGGTGGCGTAGCGGATGCTGAAATGGTGCGCGTATTTAACTGCGGCATTGGCATGGTGGTGATAGTGTCACCAGATCAAGCAGACGCAGCAATCAAATCATTGACTACTCAAGGCTTAAAAGCCTGGACTGTAGGAGAGGTAGTAGAGCGTCCTCAAGACGCCCCACAAACCATCATCATTTAATGAGATTGTAAATTCGCTTTGCAGTAATCTAGAGCGGCCCCAAGTCCATCCGGATGAAACGGGTCGAAGGTTTTTCTGCCGGTGATTGCTCTTAGCCAAGTGAGTTGGCGCTTTCCAAGCTGACGAGTAGCGGCTAATGCTTTGTAACGCATTTGGTCCGAATCAATTTGCCCATCGAGGTATTCCCAAACTTGGCGATAGCCTACCGAACGAATCGCTGGGAGGTCGGCATGCAATGAGGCATTTTGTTTCAGTTTTTCTACTTCCTCTATCAAGCCGCTACTCAACATTTCATCAAAACGTTTTTCTAGATTGAGATGAAGTCTTGCCCGATCACTGGGTTCGAGAGAAACCAACTTAATCCAAGATGGAATGATTGAGCCCTCTCGACCATCATCGCTCGGCGCTTCAGCAAGCAGTGCCGACATGGGTTTGCCGGTAATTTCAAATACCTCAAGGGCACGCTGCACTCGTTGTGAGTCATTTGGTTTTAGGCGTACGGCCGTCACAGCGTCTACCGTTGATAAAAGCGCATGCATTGCAGGCCAACCCATTTCCTTTGCCTGCTCCTCGAGCCTTGCTCGAATTTCAATATTTGCTGGGGGTAGTGAAGATAGGCCATGTGCCCATGCTCGCCAATACAACATGGTTCCACCAACAACAACCGGGATATTGCCTCTATTCCGAATCTCTTCGCAAAGTCGTTTTGCATCCTTAGCAAAACGGGCTGCTGAATAGACCTCACTCGGTTCAAGAATATCGATTAGGTGATGCGCTACCAATTTTTGTTCTGCTTTGGTGGGTTTAGCACTACCAATATCAAGTCCGCGATAGACCAGCGCAGAGTCCATGCTAATGAGCTCAATCGTTAGTCCAATAGATTTTGCATATTCAGCCAAAGACATGGCTAGATGCGTTTTGCCTGCGCCAGTAGGTCCAACAATACAGATAGTTGGATAGGACTCAGGAGATTGCATCGGCTGAATGTAGGGTTCAGTTTGCATTCCTCATTATATGAGCCTGCTGAGATAAATTAGTGCAGTTTAGTTTGGCTTTCTAGGGTTGCTATGTGCTCGCGAATATCTCCAGCATCTTCTGCTTCAGGGGCCTTGCTAAGATAGCGATGCATATCATCTAGTGCAGGACGGAAGTATTCCAGTTGAGCAAAAATCAAGCCTCGATCCCGAATTTCCTCAATCGAGTCAGGCAGTAGGATCACTAAGC
>JABMMT010000219.1 GCA_013205155.1 Betaproteobacteria bacterium
TCAAGATGTGCAAACGGCCTTCTTTAGCTTGCGCTAGAGCAACCTGCATAATTTCTTTGGTAATACCCTGAACCTTAATATCCATCTGGAGTGCAGTAATACCGTTTGCTGTTCCAGCTACTTTGAAGTCCATATCACCTAGGTGATCTTCATCACCGAGAATGTCAGTCAATACGGCAAAACGGTTGCCGTCCAGAATCAAGCCCATTGCAACACCTGCAACATGCGCCTTAATTGGAACGCCAGCATCCATCATTGCAAGGCAGCCGCCACAAACGGAAGCCATAGAAGATGAGCCATTCGACTCAGTAATTTCTGAAACAACACGAATACTGTATGCGAAATCTTCTGGGCTAGGTAATACTGGAATTAAGGCGCGTTTAGCTAAACGACCATGACCAATTTCACGACGCTTTGGACTACCTACACGACCAGTTTCGCCAGTGGCAAATGGAGGCATGTTGTAGTGGAACATAAAGCGATCACGGTATTCGCCTTCAAGCGCATCAATAATCTGCTCGTCACGTGCAGTACCTAAAGTAGCAATAACGAGAGCTTGGGTCTCACCACGAGTAAACAATGCAGAACCATGTGTGCGTGGTAGTACACCGTTACGAATTTCAATTGGGCGAACAGTGCGAGTATCGCGACCATCAATACGTGGCTCACCATTCAAAATCTGGCTGCGAACAATCTTTGCTTCAATTTCAAACATAATATCGCTTACGGCAACAGCATCAACATCGCCTTCTTCAGATAACTTAGCCATTACTTCTTTAGAGATTTCTTTCAGTTTGTCTGAACGAGCACCCTTTTGACGTATCTGATAAGCCTCACGTAATGGCGCTTCAGCTAATGCATTCACCTTAGCGATAAATGGCTCATTCTTGGGAGCAGCAGTCCAATCCCAATCTGGTTTTCCTGCTTCAATCACTAACTCATTAATTGCGGTAATGGCAGTTTGCATTTGGTCATGACCATACACAACTGCACCCAACATGACTTCTTCAGAAAGTTGGTTTGCTTCTGACTCCACCATTAATACAGCAGCTTGTGTACCAGCAACAATCAAATCGAGTTCACTAGTCGCTTGTTCTGTACGTGTTGGGTTGAGCAGGTATTGACCATTTGCATAACCAACACGAGCTGCACCAACAGGTCCAGCAAAAGGAATACCAGAAATAGCCAAGGCTGCAGAGGCGGCGATTAACGCAGGGATATCCGAAGGAACGTCAGGATTGATAGACAATACATGAATCACTACTTGAACTTCGTTCAAGAATCCTTCTGGGAATAAAGGACGTAATGGACGATCGATTAAACGGGAGATCAATGTCTCACCTTCAGATGGACGGCCTTCACGACGAAAGAAGCCGCCAGGAATCTTGCCTGCTGCGTAGGTCTTCTCTAAATAATCAACTGTCAATGGGAAAAAGGATTGGCCTGGCTTTGCAGACTTAGAGGCAACTACAGTACCCATTACTACGGTGTCATCCACGTTAACGATTACGGCACCACCAGATTGGCGAGCTATCTCACCTGTTTCCATCGTAACTTGATGATTGCCCCATTGAAAACTTTTTACTGCTTTTTTAAACATAGTCATATTGATCTTCTCCAAATTGTTCACGCAAAACTCACATGAGTCATACGCTTGTCGTGGGATAAAGCAGTGTCACGACAACACTGGAGCGCTTTAAGATCAAAAGGGATGCCATTCCAGGGAGACTCTGAATTTCATTCAGAAGCTCATTGGAATGACACGATCCCCTACACAAATAATCGAAAACCGCTCAAAAAACATGCCACCTTCCTAAGGCTGCATCCAAAAAGAAACAGTCTTAAGTGAGATGGCATTGCAATACTGATAAGAATTACTTACGGAGACCTAATTTATCGATCAATGCGCGATAACGATCCAGATCTTTGCCTTTGAGGTAATCCAAGAGGCGACGGCGACGTGAAACCATCTTCAACAAACCTCTACGGCTGTGATGGTCTTTAGCGTTAGCCTTGAAATGGGGGGTTAATTCATTGATGCGGGCTGTTAGCAATGAAACTTGAACTTCAGGGCTACCCGTATCGTTTGCGCTGCGCGCGTTGTCTTTGACGATTTCCGCCGTTTTAATATCAGCAACTGCCATTTTTAATACTCCTTACTTGCGAACACAAGAGCTTTCACCCTGAATGTGTCGTGCGTTATTAACAAAATAAAACAAAAAAGCTTTATAAATCAAAGCACTCGAATTGTATCAGATCTCGCCTACGCAGCATGAATGCCTGAAGACTGTCAAAAAGATGAGTCTTTCAGCAGTTTTTAAAGGTTTTTCTTCAAAAACAATCACTTACCCCTAATTTAAGGCGTCATCTGGGCATTAAGCTTCGCTTGGCTAGGATCGTGCAGTTTGTTTAAGGCTGCCAAGTAGGCTTTTGCAGAAGCTGCGATGATGTCCGGATCAGTTCCAACGCCATTAACGATTCGACCTCCCTTTGCCAATCTCACAGTGACCTCACCTTGAGATTGAGTCCCCGAGGTAATAGCATTAACTGAATACAACAACTGCTCAGCACCACTTTTAGCGACCTCTTCAATCGCATTCAAACTTGCATCAACTGGACCATTGCCCTCCGCTTCTGAGCTCACTTCTTTATCACCCATACGTAAGGTAATGCGTGACTTTGGACGTTCGCCGGTTTCAGAATGCTGGCTCATTGAAATAAATTTGTAGTACTCACCCTGCTCCGCTGAAGCAGTTTCTGACATGATGGCAAGAATATCTTCATCAAAAATTTCTGTTTTTTGATCAGCCAAGGTTTTGAAGCGCGTGAAAGCCTCATTGATATCCGCTTCAGCCTCAACCACAATACCGAGATCATGCAAGCGTTGTTTAAAGGCATTGCGGCCTGACAATTTACCTAAAACAATTTTATTTGCAGCCCAACCTACATCTTCTGCGCGCATAATTTCATAGGTTTCACGATTTTTCAAAATACCATCTTGATGTATGCCAGAGGTGTGAGCAAATGCATTGGCACCAACAACTGCTTTGTTTGGTTGCACTACAAAGCCAGTGATGTGCGAGACCATCTTAGAGGCTGGAACAATTTGACTGGCATCAATATCGCAAATTAAATTAAAATAGTCATTGCGAGTTCGTAAGGCCATCACAATCTCTTCCAATGCAGTATTACCAGCGCGTTCACCCAAACCATTGATAGTGCACTCAATTTGCCGAGCCCCGCCTATCTTCACGCCAGCTAAAGAGTTTGCTACTGCCATACCCAAGTCATTATGGCAATGTACTGACCAAACTACCTTATCGGAATTAGGAACACGGGTCCGTAAAGTCTTAATAAAATCACCATACAACTCTGGAGTTGCGTAACCAACAGTATCGGGAATGTTTATAGTCGATGCACCCTCTTTAATGACTGCCTCTACTACGCGACATAAAAAATCCATCTCTGAGCGATAACCATCTTCAGCTGAAAATTCAACATCATCAGCCAAATTTCGAGCAAAACGAATAGAGCGCTTCGCTTGTTCTAATACTTCCTCAGGAGACATGCGTAATTTCACAGCCATATGTAAGGGGCTAGTTGCTAAAAATGCATGGATGCGTTTAGCTTTTGCAGCCTTTAATGCATCTGCTGCTCGAGTAATGTCTTTATCATTCGCTCTCGCTAAGGAACACACAATCGAATCCTTGACTGCAGCAGCAACCGCAGAAATGGCCTGGAAGTCACCCTCCGAACTGGCTGCAAAGCCAGCTTCAATCACATCGACTTTTAAACGCTCCAGTTGACGAGCAATGCGAACTTTTTCATCTTTAGTCATCGACGCACCGGGAGATTGCTCTCCATCGCGCAAGGTGGTGTCAAAAATAATTACTCTATCGCTCATCACTACTCTCCAATTTTTAATGCTTCATTCATTTGTTGCGCAATTTCAGTCTTTAAAAACAAAAACCCCAGCAATTTGCTGGGGCTGGTATGTGGTGGTTAATGATTTATTGAGATCTCATCAACTCAGGCCTTACCCGCCCCAAGCTCAAGGCTTAGTGCTAGCAGAAGGAGACCTGTTAAAGGGGGAAAATTCATCAACATAAAACCAATATACCCGAAAATTCCGAAATTAGCTAAAACGCTTCCCGCTGAGGCGCTCCCAGGCCCAAATGACATATCCTGAGATGGAATAGACCACAAAAACACCGAATAAAGTTAAAGGTGGATTTGAAGAAATCAGCACAAACGTCAAAATCATCAAGACCATCACGCCAAATGGCACACGATACCGGACATCGAGGGCTTTACCGCTATAAAAGCGGGCATTTGAGACCATGGTCAAGCCAGCATAGACAGCAATGAAGAAGGTAATCCAGGGAATAGCGGTATCGCGCACAGGGATCTTATTGTCATCAGCAAGCCAAATAAATCCAGCCATTAAGGCGCCGGCTGCTGGGCTTGGCAAACCTTGAAAGAACTTCTTATCAACAACGCCGGTATTGACATTAAAGCGCGCCAATCTCAGGGCGGCACCAGCACAGTAGGTAAATGCCGCCAACCAACCCCATTTGCCCAAATCTTTTAGCGCCCATTCGTAAGCTACCAAAGCTGGAGCAACACCAAAAGAAACCATGTCTGCCAGCGAGTCATATTGCTCACCAAAGGCACTTTGGGTGTTTGTCATACGAGCAATACGCCCATCCATACCATCTAAGACTAAAGAAGCAAAGATCGCAATCGCAGCAACCTCAAACTGATGATTCATTGCATTCACAATAGCGAAGAAACCGCAAAACAATGCTGCTGTAGTGAAAGCATTGGGAAGTAAGTAAATTCCTTTACTACGTAAGCGAGGTTTTTGCGGATGCAGCTCCTCTACTTCGTAATCAACTCCATCCCCAACATCATCGGCCCAATCACTAGATGGACGATCTGAGCGAGATTGAGATAAGCGACTACGATCGATACGGCCACGACGGCGAA
>JABMMT010000220.1 GCA_013205155.1 Betaproteobacteria bacterium
AGTGCTGCTATTTTGTCTTTAACCAGTTTGGATTTTTTAGGTTTAGGCGTACCACCCGGAACACCAAGCTTGGGGGAGCTCCTCTCTCAAGGTAAGAGTAATTTAGATGCTTGGTGGATCTCTTTGTCTACTTTTGTCGTACTGGTCGGCACCTTATTACTACTTACTTTCATGGGTGAGGCATTACGTAATGCATTTGATTCTCGTAAGGCTGGCTTGATGAGTGGAGGCCGCTCATGAGCAAGGCGCCTATTACTCCACTATTGAAGTATGAGGATCTGAGTATTTCATTTGGACTAGGGCGTCGCGCAAAGTTTGCCCTTAAAAATTTCGATCTTGACATTGGAATTGGTGAGCGAGTTGCCTTGGTAGGCGAGTCTGGTTCTGGCAAGACATTAACTGCCTTGGCACCATTGAGGTTAGAGCCTGAGGGTGCGCAAGTTTCAGGGCGGATATTGTGGAATCAGCAGGGCGCTCATGAGATGGTCGACTTGTTGTCATTGCCTATGCAAGAGATACGCCAAATTCGGGGTCGTGAAATTGCGATGATCTTTCAAGAACCCATGACAGCACTCAATCCCCTATTTACGGTAGGTAATCAAATCATTGAAGCAGTACAGATCTACCAGCCACTCATTTCTAAATCAGACAGTGTCGATGCGGCGATTGATTTATTGAAGAAAACTGGCATTCCAGAGCCTGAACGCCGCTTTCATTCTTATCCTCATCAACTCTCTGGAGGACAAAGACAACGGGCGATGATTGCTATGGCACTTGCCTGCAAGCCTCGTCTCTTGATCGCTGATGAGCCTACCACTGCGCTTGATGTCAGTTTGCGCTTGCAAATTCTTGAACTACTCATTGAGTTACAAGAAGAATCTAAAGATGATGGCGGCATGGGGATCTTACTCATTACCCATGATTTGAATTTGGTAAAACATTTTGCACAACGTGTTGCAGTACTAAACCAGGGCAATCTAATGGAGGCAGGCCCAACTAAACAGGTGTTTGATCATCCTACTGATGCTTATACTCGGGCCCTAGTCAATAGCGAGCCTTCTCGGGATATAGCGCCAGTCATGCCTTTGTCCCCAGTCTTGCTAAAGACGGAAGATTTGTCAGTGGCTTATCCAAGTACTCAATCTTCATGGTTTCAAAAACCACTACCGCATAAAGTATTGCGTAAGGTGAGCTTTAGCTTAAAGCAGGGTCAAACGATCGGCATTATTGGCGAGTCTGGATCAGGCAAGACCACTCTTGGTATGGCAGTGTTAGGGTTGCTTGGCGATTCCGCGGCACAGGTGAGCGGCGAGGTGGATATATTGGGTAATGACTGGCAAACTTTAAAACCAGTTGAGCGCCGTGCCATGCGCTCTAGTTTGCAAGTGATCTTTCAAGATCCCTTTGGTTCCTTATCACCGCGAATGAATGTAATGCAAATTGTCTCTGAAGGTTTAGATATTCATTTCCCTAAATTATCCAATGCGGAACGTGAAACACGTGTGGTTGATATGTTGCGTGAAGTTGGAATAGAGCGCTCTGCATTAACGCGCTATCCCCACGAGTTCTCAGGAGGACAGCGCCAACGCATTGCCATTGCACGAGCCTTAATTTTGCGACCACAAATCTTAGTGCTGGATGAGCCAACTTCAGCATTAGATGTATCGATTCAGAAGCAAGTGCTGGCTTTATTGTCTGAATTACAGAAGAAATATAACTTGGCCTATCTGATGATTAGTCACGATTTAGCGGTTATTCGAGCCATGTCACATGAGGTGATGGTCTTAAAAGATGGCAAGGTTGTTGAGTTTGGTGACACAGAAAATATGATCAAAAATCCCAAACAGGTCTATACCAAAGAGCTATTTGCAGCTGCTCAACTTGTTTAATAGACTTACTCATCCTCGCTGAAATAGCCTAATTTAGTGCTTTTGCCCTAATTACTATAAAAAAACCAATATAAACAATGGGTTAAGCATAAGCTCTGGAGTTGGTCATTCATTTATTTTTTGTTAAACTGAGAAAATGTTGCTGAAATATACA
>JABMMT010000221.1 GCA_013205155.1 Betaproteobacteria bacterium
ATTGGTCAAGGCATCGAATTTGATTACTGCTGTGTCCATGCTGCTCTGGCAATGCGTGATGACGGTTATGAAACCATTATGGTGAATTGCAATCCAGAAACTGTTTCTACCGACTACGACACTTCAGATCGGCTCTATTTTGAGCCATTAACACTCGAAGATGTTTTAGAAATAGTCGCTAAAGAAAAACCAAAAGGGGTGATTGTTCAGTATGGTGGACAAACACCATTGAAGTTAGCCTTAGACCTTGAGCGCAATGGCGTACCCATCATCGGTACCTCACCCGATATGATCGATGCAGCTGAAGATCGCGAGCGCTTCCAAAAGTTATTACAGAATCTTGGTTTGCGTCAACCGCCAAATCGTACAGCGCGTACCGAAGATGAAGCTCTTAAGCTTGCTGAAGAAATTGGATATCCATTGGTTGTCCGTCCATCCTATGTTCTTGGAGGACGTGCCATGGAAATCGTTCATGATGGTCGCGATCTAGAGCGTTATATGCGTGAAGCGGTTAAGGTTTCCCATGATTCACCAGTATTACTAGACCGCTTCTTAAATGATGCGATTGAGTGTGATGTCGATTGCATTAGCGATGGTCATCGGGTCTTCATTGGTGGTGTTATGGAGCATATTGAGCAGGCTGGTGTTCATTCAGGAGACTCCGCTTGTTCTTTGCCTCCTTATTCACTCTCTGATGAGACGGTAGCGGAAATCAAAAGTCAAACTGCTGCTATGGCTAAGGGTTTAAATGTTATTGGCTTGATGAACGTGCAATTTGCGATCCAACATGTTGATGGTAAAGATGTCATTTTCGTTTTAGAAGTAAATCCCCGAGCTTCACGTACGGTGCCTTTTGTCTCTAAGGCTACTGGCTTGCAGTTAGCGAAGATTGCTGCGCGTTGTATGGTCGGCCAATCCCTCGATCAACAAGGGATCAAGGCAGAAGTGAAGCCTCCTTATTTCTCGGTTAAAGAAGCGGTATTTCCATTTAATAAGTTTCCAGGAATTGATCCAATCCTTGGACCAGAAATGCGTTCTACAGGTGAAGTCATGGGTGTAGGCAATACCTTTGGCGAAGCCCTCTTTAAATCACAATTAGGTGCTGGCATTAAGCTTCCTAAGAGTGGTACTGTAGTGCTGACAGTAAAAGATAGTGATAAACCTAAGGCCGTTGAAGTCGCTAAGTTACTACATCAACTAGGATTTCCGATGGTTGCTACTAAAGGAACTGCTGCCGCTATTGAAGCAGCCGGTTTGCCGGTGCGAGTCGTCAATAAAGTGAAGGATGGACGTCCTCACATTGTGGATCTGATTAAAAACGGTGAGATTTCTCTTGTATTCACTACCGTTGATGAAACTAGGACTGCAATAGCTGATTCCCGCTCAATCCGAACCAGCGCTCAGGCTAATGGCGTTACTTATTACACGACTATTAGCGCCGCTAGGGCTGTCATGGATGGTTTAATGGCCTCACAAAATGGAAACAAGGAATCTTTAGAAGTTTATTCCTTACAAAACTTACATCAGTTACTCATTTAATCTAAAATCAACTCTTTTATGCGCAATCGAGCGCCAGAATTTAAGTTAGGTCAGTAGCATGAGCACAATTCCTATTACCAAACACGGTGCAGAGCTTCTAAAAGAAGAGCTGCACCGCCTCAAACATATTGATCGTCCGTCGGTAATTAATTCTATTTCTGAAGCTCGCGCTCAAGGAGATCTTTCAGAAAATGCTGAATACGATGCAGCTAAGGAAAAACAAGGCTTTATTGAAGGGCGCATTCAGGAACTTGAAAGCAAGCTATCTGGAGCTCAAATCATTGATCCTGCATCTCTGGATGTCACTGGGAGAGTCGTCTTTGGTGCCACAGTAGATTTAGTGTATTTGCAAGACGGCAGCAAAGTAACATATCAAATTGTTGGCGATGATGAGGCCGATATTGCTTACAATAAAATTTCTATTAGCTCACCTACTGCTCGCGCCTTGATTGGCAAGGAGGAGGGGGACGTTGTGGCAGTCCAAGCCCCTGGTGGCAATCGTGAAGTCGAAATCTTGGCTGTGCGTTATATCTAAGTTTTTTATTTAGCTCGATCTCATGAATATCACTGGCGGTTCCAAACACGCTATCGCGCAAAGACTTTTTATTCTAGTTGCTGGTCTTTGGGTAGGCAGTATCTTAACAGCTGGATATTTAGTAGCCCCAACTATTTTCAATACCTTAACGGATCGTCAAGTGGCAGGCATGGTTGCCGGTAGTATTTTTAAGGTCGAAGCCCTGTTAAGTACGATTGTAAGTATTGCTTTGATGGTATTAGCCAATCTACTCATTAACCGAGGATTGTCTGAATATCGCTCTATTCGTTGGCTTCTGTTGGCGATGTTGCTCTGTTCTCTTGTTGCTTCCATCATCCTTATTCCATGGATGAATACATTACGCGATGAAGCGCTAATACAAGGGATGCCCGTAATGTTATCCCCATCCGCAAGTGCTTTTGCTACATTGCATGGTGTATCTAGTGCGGTGTTTTTGATTCAAAGTGCACTAGGTATTTATTTGCTATGGCGCTTAACTAAAAATACTCAGTCATAATTTCTAATAAAAAAAACGCCGACACGCGGCGTTTTGAGAGATATGTACTTGTTTAGGACCCGAGCGATTTCTTTTTGGTGCTACTCATGCGAACCTTGCGCCGCTTAATGGGTGAGGGAGCTGCAGTGGCTTTTCGATATCCAGGGGATGACCAACCAATTTTTGACTCTGCGGCATCAGCACGTAATACACGTTTCTTTGGGGTGGCTGATTTAACTGCCGCTGCTCTTGTAAATGGAGATTGATTAGCAGCTGAACGACGGTCTGATCTTTCAGAATCGCTAGTACGAATGCCCGCTTTGGGAGGTGCTCGATTAGGCTGACGCTTGGTACGAGGTGCTTGCAAACTCTTTTTAGTTTGCTTGCTTGATCTACCAAGATTAGAAAATGCTTCCTCAATTGCATCCTTGGGTCTCCAAAGAACGAGTAATTTTCCAATATGCTGAACTGGAGCGGCATCTAACTTATCGCAAAGTTCTTCATAGATTGCCACTCGAGTTTCACGATCGTCACCAAATACTCGAATTTTAATTAAACCGTGGTGACTAATAGCTAACTTCGCTTCTTTGATTACAGCAGGAGTAAGGCCATCACCCCCAACCATGACTACAGGACTCAGATCATGAGCATCAGCTTTAAGGGATTTTCGTTGCGTAGGGGTGATCGTAAGAGCTGTCATAAACCCGATGATAGAGCATTGATTGCGCTATTAAGGCGTTATTTGCCTTAGGAGGCAGAAACAAGGAAAATAGAAGGCGAAAGTGGGTAAGTTGTGGCAAAGAATAAATTTAATAAAAGTTGGCTGCAGGATCACTTAACAGATCCTTATGTGAAGATGGCTCAAAAAGAAGGCTATCGCGCACGGGCTGTTTATAAGCTAAGCGAAATTGACGAGCAAGATCGCCTCATTAGAGCTGGTATGACGGTGATTGATCTTGGTAGCGCCCCTGGTAGTTGGTCTCAGTATGTACGTAATCGTTTAACTGAACTCGGTAAAGTAAATCCCAAGGTTGAGTCAGGCAAGCCTGATGGGGTCATCATTGCCATCGACATTCTTCCGATGGAAGACATTGCAGATGTCAGTTTTATTCAAGGCGACTTTAGGGAAGATGAGGGCCTTGCCGCCCTTAAGGCGTTATTACCCAAAGAGGCCGAAGGAAAGGTTGACCTTGTTTTATCTGATATGGCTCCAAACTTATCTGGAGTTGGGGTTGCAGATGCCGCCAGAATGGCCTTTTTGGCTGAAATAGCCCTAGATTTTGCTACAGGACATTTAAAACCAGATGGAGCCTTGCTGATTAAGTGCTTTAACGGTAGCGGTTATAGCCAAATCGTCGAATCCTTCAAAAAGGTCTTTAAAATAGTCAATTCACGCAAGCCTAAGGCCTCTAGAGCCCGTTCTTCAGAAATCTTTCTTTTGGGAAAAAACCTTAAACCAGCTAAATAAACTCCCAATACCAAGAAAAAACCCATCAAATATAGGGGTTTTAAAAATAAATGCAGCATTAGCTCTTGAAAAAGGGTGGTAGTAGAATCAATTACTTCATTAGCAATTCGCTTTTACTACTGGATTGATCCAGAAAAGGACTCATTTTGAACAGCAATATGTTTCAAAAAATCGGTGTGTGGCTCATTGTGGGCTTGGTACTTTTTACTGTTTTCAAACAGTTCGATAAACCAAGGGAACAAACTGTTGTCACGTACTCCCAATTTATGGATGATGCCAAGGCTGGCAAAGTAAAACGTGTCGATGTACAAGGGCGCACATTGCAAGTAACACCAGCTGACGGTAACAAGTATTCCATTATTACACCGGGAGATATTTGGATGGTGGGCGACCTGATGAAGTATGGTGTTCAGGTAACCGGCAAGGCCGATGATGAACCTAACCTACTAGTTTCTGCTTTGTATTATCTTGGCCCTACCTTGCTAATCATTGGCTTTTGGTTTTTCATGATGCGTCAGATGCAAGGTGGCGGCAAGGGTGGAGCATTCTCCTTCGGTAAATCTAAGGCGCGCCTGATTGATGAGAACAGCAATACCGTGACCTTCGCTGATGTTGCCGGCTGCGATGAAGCTAAAGAAGAAGTATTTGAGATTGTCGATTTCCTGAGAGATCCGCAAAAGTTTCAAAAATTAGGGGGTCGAATTCCGCATGGTGTTTTACTTGTAGGTCCTCCAGGAACTGGTAAGACTTTGCTAGCGCGTGCCATTGCAGGCGAAGCAAAAGTACCATTTTTCTCAATTTCTGGTTCAGACTTCGTGGAGATGTTCGTTGGTGTTGGTGCTTCACGCGTACGCGATATGTTTGAGAACGCCAAGAAAAATTCTCCCTGCATTATCTTTATTGACGAGATAGATGCGGTCGGGCGTCACCGCGGTGCTGGTATGGGCGGCGGTAACGATGAGCGCGAACAAACTCTTAACCAAATGTTGGTTGAGATGGATGGTTTTGAAAGCAATAGTGGCGTGATTGTGGTTGCGGCAACTAACCGTTCTGATGTTTTAGATCGTGCCTTATTACGTCCAGGTCGTTTCGATCGCCAGGTCCATGTAGGCTTACCAGATATCCGGGGTCGTGAGCAAATTTTGCAAGTGCATATGCGAAAAGTTCCGATTGATCCTGATGTCAATGCTGCTGTATTGGCGCGTGGTACCCCTGGTTTCTCTGGTGCTGATTTAGCAAACCTGGTAAATGAGTCTGCTTTGTTTGCAGCACGTCGTGGCAAACGTGCAGTCGATATGAAAGACTTTGAAGACGCTAAAGATAAGATCTATATGGGTCCTGAGCGCAAGTCGGCTGTAATGCGTGAAGAAGAGCGTCGTAATACTGCGTATCACGAGTCTGGTCATGCGGTGGTTGCTAAGGTCTTACCTAAGGCTGACCCGGTTCACAAGGTCACCATCATGCCGCGCGGTATGGCATTAGGCGTTACATGGCAGTTACCGGAGTTTGATCGTGTGAACTTGTATAAAGATCGCATGATGGAAGAATTGGCGATTTTATTTGGTGGCCGTGCTGCTGAAGAAGTGTTCTTGCACTCGATGAGTACTGGTGCATCCAACGACTTTGAGCGTGCTACTAAAATGGCGCGTGACATGGTAACGCGTTACGGCATGAGTGATAGTTTGGGCACTATGGTCTATGTTGATACAGAGTCTGAGAGTATTTTTGGTCGTAACAGTACAAAGACAGTTTCTGAGTTGACTCAACAAAAAGTAGATGCTGAGATTCGTGCGCTAGTTGATAGCCAGTACGCATTAGCAAGATCTATTCTTGAGCAAAACCGTGACAAAGTCGAAGCGATGGTTGCTGGATTGCTTGAATGGGAAACCCTTGATGCTGAGCAGATCACTGACATCATGGAAGGTCGTCCACCGCGTGCTCCTAAGCCGCAGCCCGCAACCCAGTTTGGTAACTCTGCTGGAACGCCGGGTCCTGCTCCGGGTGCTGCTCCAGCGACTGCTTAAATATTTCTCTGTAAATAGTTAGGTGATCAAGCATTTACTGCCCGTAACATGGCGTTGCGGGCATTTTCTTTTTGATTTTACGAGACGCAAGAGACCCCTAGTAATGGGAATTCTGAACGCTACACCAGATTCATTTTCTGATGGTGGAATGTTTAGAACAGTTGCTGATGCCATCGCTCAGGCTGAACTCATGGTGAAGTCTGGGGTAGATCTGATTGATATTGGCGGTGAATCTACTAGACCTGGTGCAAAACCAATATCACTTCAAGAAGAGCTTGACCGAGTCCTGCCGGTCATTGAAGCCTTAAAAGGCTGCGGCATTCCTCTCTCAATTGATACGTATAAGGCGGAGACGATGCGTCAAGCATTACGCTCTGGCGTCGATTGCGTCAATGATATTTGGGCTCTAAGACAGGATGATGCAGTTGCTGCCGTATTAGAGAGCAAGGATTGCGGTATTGTCTTAATGCACATGCAAAGAGATCCTCTAACGATGCAATTTGATCCAGAATATCAAGATGTGATTGCTGAGGTTTCTCAGTTTTTAGATGAGCGCGCCAAATTACTGATTCAAAATAGCATTAGTAAAGATCGCATTGCAATTGATCCAGGCTTTGGTTTTGGAAAAAGCCTTGAACATAATATCAATATGTTGTCTCATTTTGAATCTTTCACTACTCTGGGCTATCCCTTATTGGCTGGAATCTCGAGAAAATCGATGCTCGGCAAAATTACCGGAAAAGAAACCCATGAGCGAATGGCGCCTAGTGTTGCAGCCGCAATCATGGCGGCAGATCGGGGCGCTCAAATCATACGAGTACACGATGTAGCTGAGACAGTTGATGCTTTGAAGCTTTGGGAAGCCTTGCAAGACTAGTCTTAAAACGCCTAAGTCTTAATATTAGGGATTATTCGCCTCGGTTTTATAATGAAATTCATGAAAAAACAATACTTTGGTACCGATGGCATTCGCGGTGAAGTGGGGCAATTTCCCATTGTTCCGGAGTTTATGACGCGCTTAGGTTATGCCGCTGGCAAAGTCTTAACTAAAGATATAAAGCCTGGTGAGCGCTGCAAGGTATTAATTGGAAAAGATACTCGTATTTCTGGATATTTATTAGAAGCTGCTCTTGAAGCAGGATTTGCCGCTGCTGGTGTGGATGTGATGTTATGCGGCCCAATGCCAACCCCCGGTGTTGCTTATCTTACCAAAGCCTTACGTTTGACTGCAGGCGTCGTCATTTCTGCCTCACACAATCCGTATCAAGATAATGGTATTAAATTCTTCTCAGCAAATGGCGATAAGTTATCCGATGATTTTGAATTTGCGATTGAGGCAGAATTAGATAAACCAATGGGCTGCGTTAGTTCGCAAGAGCTTGGCAAAGCCTATCGTTTAGATGATGCAGCAGGGCGCTATATTGAATTTTGTAAATCAACTTTTCCAGGCGATCTTAATCTCAAAGGCTTAAAGTTGGTGGTAGATTGCGCTAATGGTGCCGCCTATCACACTGCGCCTTTTGTATTTCATGAGCTTGGCGCAGAAGTGATTTCGATCGGTGTTCATCCGGATGGCCGCAATATTAATGAAGGATGCGGCGCCACAGCACCACAAGCCCTCATTGCCAAGGTCAAAGAAGTAAAAGCAGATCTGGGTATTGCTTTAGATGGAGATGCTGATCGCCTGCAAATGGTTGACGCAACAGGTAGATTATTTAATGGTGATGAGTTGTTATATGTTCTAGCAAAAGATCGCTTAGATCGGGGTCAGAAGTTAGGTGGCGTTGTTGGTACCTTGATGACAAACTTGGCTGTTGAGAATGCAATTAAAGCTCTCAACATTGGCTTTGAACGAGCCAATGTCGGAGATCGTTATGTGCTTGAGCTTTTAAAGCAAAAAGATTGGCTCATCGGGGGTGAGGGCTCTGGTCATCTTCTTTGCCTAGATCATCATTCCACTGGGGACGGTACGATTGCCGCTTTACAGGTTTTAGCTGCGATGAGTCATACTAAGAAAAGTCTTCCCCAATTACTGGAGGGTATCAACACATTCCCTCAAGTACTACTAAATGTTCGTTATAAATTAGGCTATGACTGGAAATCAGACGAGAAGCTTGCGCAGCAAATTGCTAAAGTGGAGTCAGACCTCAAAGGTTTTGGTAGGGTGTTAATTAGAGCATCAGGCACCGAACCATTAGTTAGGGTGATGGTTGAAACTCAAGATGCAGATATCGCCATGAGCGCAGCTAAAAGTATTAGCCGATTAATCCCGGTTGCTTAACTATATTTTTATCTAATGCTGTAATGGTGCCTTAAGGCTTTGGCCGGCGCCTATTTTCTTGCAACATTATTGGAGTAAAGCTGAAAGGTTGCTCTGCTCCGGGATTAATCTCAATTTCTACTGCCTGCACTTGATTTGCTCCCATCACTTCAAGTCTGATGACATTTTCAAGTACTTGCTTTTGATCAGCCGTTCTGAGTGGTTGGTCAATGATGAGGCGGTGACTGTCGCCATGAATCAATAAAATAGGCTTCTTAAATTCCTCTGCACTCTTACTTAACAGCTGAAGAGTGTCACGAAAGCCGCTCTCAGGATCAATTGCTTGTTTTGGCGTGTAGAACATGTCCGCTTGGTAAGCAAAAATGATTCCTTCATAATTTTTGCTAGTGGCTGTTTGAAATGCAAGTTTAATCCAGCTTAAATTGGCTTGATTTCTTTCGTAGTACTCTTCTTTGGCGCGATCATCACGCTCAAAATTATTATTAGATCCCGTAATATGTAGATTGACAAACAAAAATTGATTGTTGACCCAAAATGAATTTTCGGTAAATTTACTGTAACGAGGATCAGTGTCAGCCTGCCTGGTTAAAGTAATTCTTTTCTGACCTAAGCTATATTGAGTTTGAAAAAAAGTACGTCGTAAGTTATGCAAACGTTCAATTGGATCATAAGCACCAGCTGAGAGTCTATGGCAATCCGTCCATTCATTATCGCCAGGACTATAAATCAATGGGGATTTGAACTGATTAAAGTAATTCTTCACGATGAGGTTGTAATCATCAGAACATGGCGTTGAACCAGATTTTGTATCACCAACAAAAATTGTAAAAGTTGGATTCAGATTATTGATGCGTTGAATTAGTCTTTCATATCGAGCATAGTCATCAGGTATGTTGTATGGCATATCACCAAGAGCAATAAATTTGAAGTTCTGCGCCGTAGCACTACTAGCAAAGGCAATGAATATTGCTACGATTAAACTTTTAAGGCTGTGAGATTTCATTTGTATAAGGAGGGTGCGGGAACTTCCCTAAATTCTTTAATTTCAATTTCACCAAATATATAGGACTCTGAGCTAATTTCTTGCCAATCTAGGTCTATAAAAACATCAACATAATTTTTGGAGTATTTTTTTGTAACTCCATAAAAGATATCACTTAATTCATTTTGCTCATCTTCGCTAATATTTTCCGAGAAGTAAATAACCTTTTCACCCTCATAAACTTCACCTATTGAGCCACCAGGAATATCTTGTATACAAATACCAAGGTTCGGATCATAACTAGACCCAAATGATGGCTTTAATGGTGTTAATACAGAGCCTAGTTTCCATACTGTTCCACATTTAATCTCCATCGTATTTTTTTGAAATATTTGTCGCTCAACTATGGAGCCCATCTCTAGTGGAATTATTTGATAGCGCATTTTTACTCCATCACAAATAAATAGAACAAATTGTCTAAAAAAATCCCCAAGCGAACTTGGGGATAAGAACTGCAAGGAAGTTACACATAGGACAGCACCTGAATATTGATGCAGTTCTATTACGGTTTGATGAATTCTGTTTAGACCCTAGTGAGGGGCCATTAATTCAGAAAAATATGGCTGTTATTTAAACGGCATTTCCATTTGCTTATTTTGAGAATATGTAAGTTATTGATTCTATTGATTATTTGCTCGGTAATCAGCGTGTCATCAAATCGTCACAGTCAAAACCCATTATTACTAGGATGTTTTCTAGTGTTTTTTTTAAATTAAGGACCAATCAAATGAAATCTCTGTTTAAAAGTGTTCTCGCAGTTGGTGTTATTAGTTTCGCTCATTCAGTGTTTGCAGCCGATATGACAGGCGCGGGCGCTACCTTCCCATACCCAGCATATGCCAAATGGGCAGAAGCCTACAAAGCTAAAACAGGCTCTCAATTAAATTACCAGTCTATTGGCTCTTCTGGTGGTATCAAGCAAATGAAAGCTAAGACAGTTGATTTTGGTGCATCTGATAATCCTGTGAAATTTGATGATCTAGAAAAAGATGGTTGGGTTCAGTTCCCAGCGATTATTGGTGGTGTGGTTCCAATTATTAACGTTGATGGTATTGCTCCAGGTCAACTAAAGATTGACGGCCCTACCTTGGCTGATATTTTCCAAGGTAACATCACAAATTGGAATGACAAGCGTATTGCCATCATGAACCCAGGCGTGAAGATTCCATCCGGTGACATTACAGTTATACACCGTGCTGACGGCTCTGGTACTACAGCAATTTTTACTGATTACCTAGCTAAAGTAAGTTCACTCTGGAAAGATGCTGTTGGTGCAGGTGCTGCTGTTAAGTGGCCGGCTGCTTCGTCTGTAGGCGGTAAGGGTAACGAAGGTGTTGCTGCTAACGTTTCTCGTGTAAAAAACTCAATTGGCTATGTTGAGTATGCTTACGCTAAGAAAAACAAAATGACTCATATGAATTTGAAGAATGCTGCAGGCGAATTTGTTGCTCCTGATGATGTGACATTTGC
>JABMMT010000222.1 GCA_013205155.1 Betaproteobacteria bacterium
AAGAGCGTATGTTCCCTCAAAGAGAAAAGTAGTTCTTTTGGCAGAAGCCTTTACGGCGATCTCTAAAATATTTTCTAAGCAGCATCAGGTTGATGCCGATAAAGCCATTCAATATCTGGTAAACGCAGTAATTGAAGTGCCACATGAAAAGCGTTTTGATGGAACAACGCATGATCATTTATTGTGGTTCGTTGATCTCATGGAGCGACAAGAGCGTCGTCGTAATCCCCGTACTCATGGTAGAGCTCTACAGTAGCTGTAGTAGCTATTTTAGTTACCAAGTCCTACGCGGCATTCTCCAGGGAAGCATGAGCTGGGTTGCAACCGAAGTCAACTTTGGTACATTTAAGGTCTCATGAAAAGAGACCACTTTCTCGCCCAATAGCTCAGAATTTAAAACAGAGCGAGTATAAAAAGGCGTATTTTCTAACATTTGCACGACTTCTAAGCCTTCAGACCTTTGATTACGCATGTGTCCCTGAATTCCCCAGATAGTTTTTGGTAGCGCTTGCCTTGGCGGAGCTTCGAAATGATCAATCGTGCCATTCGGATTAAAAGTGAGCGCTAATATTTTTTCTTGAGCATTTTTTTCCCGCACATCATAAATGACCGAAGTTCTGCCGCCACTCATTTCTGCTCTAGACCAATCCCATTCATGAAAAGATTCACTGATAGGTTCATTACCTTCATTTGAATCTAAATAAGCATTACCTTCCCATTGCAAGTCGGGAGAATTTAAGCACACCTTGACGCGTGCTGAAGGTGCAAGAGGCCCCCAACGATGCTTGCCTGCTGCATCTAGAGGCGTACTAAAGTTAAATAGGGTGTTTGGGTAGAGCTCAACAGTGCCTGCAACTTTTTGCCCAAAAGGAACTGCACGCTCTTGTATCTGAACAATCAGCTTATTGCCATCCCAACGCAGATTACTTGGACCAATGACAAATTCAGATGAGCTACGAGAAATTTGTTTTTCACCACGTTCTGTCATTGCCCAGCGATTTTTCCCTTTGCTGTAAATAGCAACGTTGAGTGAGCAATAATTTTCAGGATTCACTAAGGCCTGGCCTCTTCTAGCCCACGCATAGTAGGGTGAAAATACACTACCAACAAATGCGATTAAGACAATGCCGTGTTTCCCATCATCACTTAGAGCATCGATGTACCACCAGAGATAAGCGTTCTTCCCGACAGCTTGGTCAAACCGAGGTGTGCCATCAGGGTTGCGGCCGCCATGCGCCCCGATAGGGCTGCCATCGGAACTCCCGGTCCCGGATGCACGCTGCCCCCCGCTAGATAAAGACCCGGAATCGGGCTTTGTGCTGAAGCTCGCCCAAAAGTTTCCATCCATCCATGGTTGGCTTGGCCATAGAGGGCTCCGCCCGTTGCCGGAAAGAGCTGGTTGAAAATAGCGGGTGTCGTACGGTGACATATTGCGCTGCCCAAATCGATGTTCAAACCACATTGTTGCAGAAGACCAAAGGTTTCGTGTTCGCATTGTTCGATTTCCTGGGCATTAAATTCAGATTGATCACCTTTAGCTGGGGCATTCACCAGACAGAGTAGTCTTTGTAAGTCAGGTTTGGCTTGGTAGCTATCTCCTTGATCTTGGGCGCAGACATAGACGGTGGGTTTACGAGGAAGGCGGCCCCTATTAAAGATATCGTCAAACTCAGCCTGATAGTTTTGATTAAAGAAAACATTGTGACGGACCAATGGAAAGTCATCTGCTTTGCCGTTTATTGACCAAGTGATAGCAGAAAGCGATCTCTTAGCAGGTGAGGGCGGAGCCATCTTTGTATTGAATGCTTTGATTCCTTCTGCATTGAGTAGGCCAGTTTGGAGTGCCGCAAGATCGCCATTGAAAATAACGTGATCTGAATAGAGCAGGGTTCCATCTGTTAATCGAACGCCGCCGACCTTACCATTCTTAAGTAGGATTTCTTCGCAAGCTTTGCCAGTCAAAAATTGCACACCTTTATCTTGCGCTAACTTACGAATGGCCTTAACGAGGCTATACATACCGCCTTCAATTGCCCATACTCCTTGCGTTTCAACATCAGCAATCAGCATCAGGGTGGCAGGGGCTTGATAGGGTGAGGAGCCGCAGTAGGTAGCATAACGACCAAACAATTGGTGCAATCTAGGATCATGGAAATAATTACCCAAGGATTTCCAGAGGGTATTAAATAAGCCAATGTCGTATAAGACTTTGGAGCCAGCAATTCCTAAGTCAGCAATCATGCCGCCAAAGTTTGGCTTAGCTGAGAGCATATAAGGCTTTTCAAGCGCCCTGTAGAGATCACGGCATTGGGCAGAAAATTGGAGAAATCGTTTTGCTTCTGCAGGAGAAGAAAACTCTGCAATCGCTTGAGCTGACTGTTCGGTATTGGAGAATAAATCCAATCTTTCATCTTTACTCCAGGCGTGTCTCGCGAGGATATTGAGTTTTTCCAACCTTAATTCTGACTCTAAAGTGGTGCCTGCTTTTTCAAAGAGAGCATCAAATACCCAGCGCATCGTAAAGACAGTAGGGCCAGAGTCAATGGGTGCAGGTGCTAGAGGATCATCAGAGCAATTGATTTGACGAATCTTGCCACCAACTTGAGCTTCTTTTTCTACCAAAATAACCTCAATGCCAGATGAGGCAAGATCAAGGGCACAGGTGAGTCCACCAATACCTCCTCCAATAATAATAACGGGGGTCTTAGCCAAGAGTGCGACCCTTCCAGCTACCAAACGCATCAAAAGGTTGATAGCGTGAAAACATCGATTCAGAAAAGTAGTTGCCGTTCATCGATGCGCGAATGGCGGCTTGATGAGCACCTTGTCTAGCATAGTGATCCATCGCTGCTTGAGACTCCCATATGGTAAAGGTCGCCTGACGAAAAAATGGTGCTTCACCAATGCCGGCAGCA
This sequence comes from Betaproteobacteria bacterium, assembly GCA_013205155.1. Taxonomy (GTDB): domain Bacteria; phylum Pseudomonadota; class Gammaproteobacteria; order Burkholderiales; family Burkholderiaceae; genus Polynucleobacter. The sequence goes on from JABMMT010000222.1 coordinate 2,916, forward strand.
ATAATGCAACCAGCTGATTTCTCAAGAGAGATTTCTGCTGCAGGCTCTCTACTCCAGAATTCCAGACAATTTAGCGGTTTAATTGACGCTCTGGTAATCGAAACAATCGGGCCTGATATGGGTGTGTCAACAGTAATTTGCGGAACAAAGCCTGACCACTGACCTTTGATTGAATAGGTCTTGAGTTTTACAGAAAAAAATTCATTAGCATGTGACCTGTACCACTGAATGAGCTTTGAAGATGCATAAAATGTTTCAGCACTAGTAATATCTTTAAAGACACAAAAAAGTGCCTGATGGGTGCCACTTGGGCGGAATGAGAAACCACCATTTTTTCCTGAGCCCATATGTTTGTAGAACTCAAGACCTGGCGTCGACCAAAGCCAAAGCCTTGCAAACATGAGCCTTAAAATACCGCTGAATTTTGCTGATGACTGGATATCTACAAGAACCATCAGTGCAACTTGACTACTCATCACTGACTTTCTAATTAATATCCTTATTGAGGTCTACGAGACCATATTTTCTTAGTTTGATGTATAGACTTTGTCTCGATAGTCCCAAGATTTCTGAAGCAGAAACACGATTATCTTGAGTCAGATCTAAGGCGGCTTTGATGCAGAGCTGCTCAATTAAGTCGGTTGTTTCAGCTAGGATATCTTTCAGGGGAACTTTTCCAACTAGCATCGACAACTCTTGAGAGCTGCGTACGAGTTTTTTGTCGATACGTGCGCCTTTATTTTGTCTCGAATCTACTTGGCGAAAGATCATGCCAATACAGGCGCGTGGTTGCGCTACAGATACTGCAGAAATATCAACCAACTTAATGCTACTAGTAGCGTTAGTGATCGAAGAGACGCAAGATTGTGAGCTAGCCTTGCCTCTCAAGGATTGCATCATGTGATCAAAATCGGTTCTCTCTGGCCCTAAATAATTTCTGATATTGGCGCCAATGAGGTCTTGTTCGCCCCTAGTGGCGCTCAATTTATTAAAGGCTTTATTCGCCTTCAGAATCAGACCTTCTGGGGTGCAAACGATAAAACCATAGGCGTTATTTTCAATGGCTTTAATGGTTAACGAGTCAGCCTCTAATAGGCTAGATGCTTTTGCTGAATCCAGCGGCTTCAGATTCAGCAGTAAGTAGGGAAACCCACTGTTTATAAAGGAGGTTACACTGATTTGAATTGCTTCGCCATTACTAAGTAATGTTTTTAGGATGCTAGGCTCGTCTGTGTCTTGAACGCCTTGCAGAAAATGGGTGACCTTGCTTATTTCATCACCAGGTAAGAGCGATAGAAGCGATTTTCCAATGCAATTATTTTTAGCTAGTAGCAGTTGCTTAATAGCAATTCTGTTCATCTCAACTATTGGGTATGCATCATCTACTTTAACGATAACGATAGACTCTGTACCAATTTCAAAGATAGATCGAAACCGTTCTTCTAGCTGGCTTATTTGTAGATAATTTTGACTAATCTCTTTTTGGGCTGAAACTAAATTTTGCTGCAAGCGAGAGACCTCTGTGATGTCTCTGCCAATAACAATAATCTTTTTATTCGACGATGTTTTGATGGAAGCGCACATCATTGGCAATGCTACATTTCTCTCGTTGCCAATCATATTAATTTGTCTAAACTTAGAGATGGTATCTGGGCTGGCATCGTCTAGCAAGCTCTGAACTTTTTTTCTGCTATCAGGCTCTACTACTTCTGACCATTTCTTCCCAATCATATCGTCGGAAATTAGTTTGGCTAAATTTTTATTATCAGAGTAAATGTCTTGTATCGACCCTAAGTCATCTAAAACAAAGGAGATATCTGCCGATGCTTGGGCTATCTGGCTGAGCTCTTTCCCGCTTAATTCAGCAAAGAGTTTGTCTGGATAATATGAAATGGGCATCTTAATTTAAGGTGGCTTTTTGTTCTTTTAAGTACGAAACTTTTTTAATGGCCTCTTCGGCTGTGAGCTCGCAAACATCTGCAGAACACTTTTGAATCAGTTCCGGTTTGAAATCGAATAACGGGCCACCTGCCATTGTCAGTATCCCCTTGTTTTTTGATACCTTTTTTACTTCATTCAGCAATGTTTCCATAGTACCCCATTGATTCTCACAGGAGATAGAAATTGCTAATAAATCATAGGCTTGTGAACAAACACGTTCCTTGAGCTGGGCGCTGGTCATTTCAATTTCGACCGTCGTATTCCAACCATTCAGTTTAAAAAATTCACCCATGATCAGAATGCCTAAGGTGTGTTGTGATCCTGGTGCATTGATTAGAAGAGCATTTCCCTGGAACTCAGAGAGTTTGCCTTGGCTCATAAAGGCAGGGCTTAGTTGGTGGATCAGATTCTGGGCTCGACCTAGGGCCAAAGTCACTTCTGTAAAGCTATTTTCATCACTTTCCCAGAGCTGTTGCAAGCGCCTAGTCGATGCTGGAATCAGATTCATGTAGAGCGATACAAGACTGTGCCCCGATTTTTGCATTCGATCAATAAAGGTAAAGCAGTCCGCTATGGGGCCATCTAGCAAAGTCTGGCAAAAATCGACAATTTCTGTCTGCTTTACCTCGATATTATTAGCTTGGCTGTCAGCTACCTGATTGGCTGATTCCAGCTTATGCCCCATCAGTAAGCGGGGGATGATTTCTGACTCTATGGTTTTGTTGAGCCAATGCATCATTTCTGCACTATCTAATTCACCTAAATTAGACTGGTATGTTTTTTTCAGCGAGTCCGACAAAGCCCATCTCCTAATGATGCGGTAATTGAGACAAATTATGGGTGCTTAATACGGCCATCAAAATGCTGCACCGCAAAAAATAAATCACCTTTCCCCCCCTTAAAAGGAGCCATTTGCTAATAGACCTATTTGGCATTCTTTTTGCATAAATTGCCATAGGGAAACTACTAGTAATAGGGTTACCCCGAGGGGTATATTTTACTAAATATCGTAAACTTTGATTTACACTTTTTGACTTTAAAAGTGCAGTAGCCATTGTTTAAATGATGTTTTAGAAAGTTCAGCAGACTGTAGATGGAAAAAACTTATAGACCACTTTATACCCCAGAAGAAAGGGTAAGGAGAGATGCGACTAAATGGACCTTGGTTCAGGGAATCTTAGCGCCTATTCAGTTTGTTGTTTTCCTAGTCAGCCTTTATCTCGTTCTGCGTTTTTTATTCACTGGAGAGGGTGAGAATGCAGCGAATGTTTCAGTAGTGGTTAAAACACTCACGCTCTACACCATCATGATCACTGGATGCATTTGGGAAAAAGTTGTTTTCAATTGCTACTTATTTGCGCCAGCATTCTTTTGGGAAGATGTATTTAGTATGCTGGTATTACTTTTGCATACCTTGTATTTAGTGGCCTTGGCAACCGGATATTTAGACCAATATCAATTAATGATTTTGGCATTGGCAGCATATGCTACTTACGTGATTAATGCGGGCCAATTTATCTGGAAGCTGCGCATGGCGCGCCTAGACCAAGAAAAGAAGAAGCATGAATCGATGGTTGGCGTTGAGGCTGTTCGCTTACAAACTAGCCAAGCTACAAGCCTTAGGAATTCTAGAGTAACCCTAACAGGGTTGAGTATGGAGGAGTCAGAAGAGTTGCATCGTAATCTTATACAAGGGACGCAATTTTTTGGATTCATTGCAGTAATGGCGCACCTGCTTGCCTACATCTATTTTCCATGGTTGAAATAAGTAAAGGTGATTTTTAGAGATGCTTGAAAATTCTTACACTCAAAAGCGTACTCAGCTTCAGGAGTATTTCGATCGCACAGCAGTGGACGCTTGGGCGAAGTTAACATCGACAGCCAAAGTAAGCGGTATCCGAGCTAAGGTTCGTGCGGGTCGCGAAGAAATGCGCCATTTGCTACTCAGTTATTTGCCTAATGATTTGACTGGCCAGCGTGTTTTAGATGCTGGCTGTGGAACTGGAGTTTTGGCAGCCGATTTAGCAAGGCGGGGCGCTCATGTCGTCGCGATTGATTTATCGCCAACTCTAGTAGATTTGGCCCGCGAGAGAATTGGTCAGGATTTTGGATCTGGTTCCATTGAGTTTCGCTCTGGTGACATGCTGGATCCAGCCTTAGGTGAATTTGATCATGTGGTTTGTATGGATTCGATGATTCACTATCATCATTTGGACATTGCTGATGCGATGGCTAAGCTTGCTGAAAGGACCCGGGCTAATATCGCCTTTACCTTTGCTCCTAATAACGCAGCATTGAGTACCTTGTTGACTATCGGTAGCTTATTTCCGAGAAGTGATCGATCACCATTTATTCAACCGATTTCGATTGATTCCCTCACGAGAACTTTTAGTCAGCATGATGGTCTAGTGGATTGGGCGCCAGTCAGCACACAAAAAGTACAACGCGCTTTTTATTTTTCACAGGCTATGCGTTTAAGCAAAAAGCCATCTGATCAGAATAAAGCGCGATAACAATGAAAATCTTTACTCTGACCTGGCGTGGCAAAGAGTTATTTGAAAATTGGAAGAGAGTGAGTCCAAGGTTCTTACCTTTTGCCGATATCGCCACCAAAGAGTTGCCATTAAGTCGTCTCTTGAGGTTGTCACTATTTCAAGTCTCTGTAGGTATGGCGATGGTGATGCTGATTGGTACCCTCAATCGGGTCATGATTGTTGAGTTGCAAGTGAGCGCTGCTTTAGTTTCCATTATGGTAGCCTTGCCGCTGCTGTTTGCTCCCTTTAGAGCATTGATTGGATTCAAGAGTGATAGCCATAAGTCTTTTCTGGGATGGCGCAGGGTACCTTATATCTGGATTGGCTCTTGGCTGCAGTTCGGTGGCTTTGCAATCATGCCATTTGCATTAATTTTGTTGTCAGGTGATACCACCTGGCCAGCTTGGTTTGCGCAAGCTGCAACTGGACTTGCTTTTTTATTGGTAGGCGCTGGTATGCAGACCACACAAACTGCTGGCCTGGCTTTAGCATCGGACTTGTCTGAACCAGAGTCTAGACCAAGAGTGGTCGCGCTGATGTACATGATGCTGTTAGTTGGCATGGCAGTCAGTAGCGCCATCTTTGGCTATTTGCTAATTGATATCACCCCTATTTTGTTGATTCGGGTGGTGCAGGGCGTTGCTGCAACTACTTTGATATTGAACTTAATTGCCGCTTGGAAACAAGAGCCTCGCCAACCGCATTTAACAGCGCACTCCATTCCAACCCCCAGCTTTAAAGAAACTTGGGCAACCTTTTCACAGCAGGGCAAAGTGATGCGCTTCTTGGTAGCTTTGGGTTTGGGTACTGCCGCATTTAGCATGCAAGACATTATTTTGGAGCCTTATGGTGCTGAAGTATTAGGTCTATCAGTCAGTGCTACGACAGTATTAACTAGCCTTACCTCTTTGGGTGCTCTGCTTGCTTTTGGGGTGGCTGCACGTTATTTAAATCGCACCATTGATCCATATCGTCTTGCCTCCATTGGCGCCTTGTTTGGCATTGTGGCGTTTAGCTGCGTGATTTTTTCTGAGCCCTTACTTTCCCCCACGCTATTTCGTTGCGGGGCATTTTTGATTGGCTTTGGAGGCGGATTATTTGCTGTCAGTACTTTAACTGCCGCAATGAGTTTTGAGTCAGGCGGCATGAATGGTTTAGTCCTGGGTGCTTGGGGTGCAGTACACGCTACTGCATCTGGTGTTGCAATTGCAGCTGGTGGAGTGATACGGGATGTGATTTCTAGTCTAGCGACTAGTGGTCTCTTAGGAGATGGCCTCATTTCTACTGCTACAGGCTATAGCTTTGTGTATCACATTGAATTTTATTTATTGTTTGCTACATTAATTGCAATTGGGCCTTTAGTTGTGATGAATAAGCATGCTGTAATGAATGTTTCAAAGAAGTTTGGTTTAGATGAATTACCAAGTTAACTGGTAGTAAAGTATGTTTTTTTTCAATAAGCATTATTGTTAAAGGGAGAGCAAGATGGCAACCGGAGCAATTACAGAATATATAGATGTTGCGCAATTGGTTCTATATGCATTTTGGGTATTTTTTTTCGGTCTAGTGTATTACCTCACCTTAGAGGGTAAGCGTGAAGGTTTTCCGCTGGAGTACGACATTCGTGGAGAAACGCGACGAGCGATCGGAATAGTCGGTATGCCTGCACCAAAGACTTTTCATACGGAGTATTTTGGTGATGTGACCCAGCCAAAAGATGAGCCCCTTGAAAAAGTAGCCGCTCGACCTTCAAGCTATTTAAACGGCGCCCCTTTAATCCCAACCGGAAATCCGATGTTGGATGGAGTGGGGCCAGGTGCCTTTACGAAGCGCGCAGATATTCCTGATATGACATCAGAAGGTCAAAA
>JABMMT010000021.1 GCA_013205155.1 Betaproteobacteria bacterium
CTACCAACATAGTTGGGCAAATGGCAGGTTCCACATAAAGCCTCTTTTGAAATGACTTGACCCTTTTCAAATAATGCATTATTCCTAGGGCCCGCTTGAGAGATTGCTTGGCTAGTAGTATAAAACTTAGCAATTGTAATAATTGCTGCATCGCTTAATCCATCAAGCTGTCCCTTCATAGCAGGAATATCGCGCATTCCCTCCCGAATCATCACCATTTGGTTTTCTAGAAAAATCTTGGGCTGACCTGCTAGAGATGGGGTGCCTACAATCTTGGAATTGCCATCAGGGCCATGACAAGCGCCACAAACTTGAATCTTGGCACTAATATCTTGCGCAAAGGAAAGCGACGCTGCACTCGAACAAATAAGTCCTAAGGCAAACGTCGCTATTCGTAAATACCGCACAACAATACTGAGAATTACTTAACTGCTACTTGCTGCTTGCTATAAGTAACACGATAAATTGCACCTAACTGCTCATCCGATACCAGCATGGAACCATCCGGCATTTGTAAGAGATAGGCTGGACGCCCCCAGAATGACTGATCTGCTGGGTTCATAAAACCAGTAATGAACGGGGTAGTCTTGGCATTTTTACCATCTGCACCAGACTGGACCATTACAACGTCATATCCGGTCTTTTGATTACGGTTCCATGAACCTTTACGAGCAACAAGGGCAGCATTTTTATATTCAGCTGGGAACATATTACCGGTATAAAACTTCATTCCCATCACTGCAGTATGTGGACCCATTAAAGTAACGGGCTGCTCTACACCTGAACATGGATTTGCCTTCTTTACAACATCGTCTGGCACATTGCCTGCATGGCAATAAGGGAAGCCATAATTTAGACCTGTTTTTTCCATGCGGTTTAGTGTGTCATTAGGTTTATCGTCACCCATCCAGTCGCGACCATGATTGGTAAACCAGAGTTGCTTAGTAGTGGGATGCCAATCAAAGCCAACGCTATTGCGTACTCCGGTTGCTAGCACCTCCATTCCAGATCCATCAGCGTTATAGCGACGAATTTGTGCATATTCAGGAGACGGCAACTCACAAATGTTGCAAGGCGCTCCAAATGGGACATATAACTTCCCATCGGGTCCAAATGCAATGTACTTCCAGTTATGGTGTTGCTCAGGTGGTAAATTAAATTTAGCAGTCAGATCTACTGGTACCACGCTTGGATTTTTTTCAATCCCATCGTAACGCAGAACCTTATTGATAGCCATCACATATAAAGAGCCATTATTAAATGCAACTCCAGCGGGCTGAACTAATTTATCGACCAGCACGCGGCTGGTACGCTCTTTGCCGTTATCGCTTAACTCATAAACGCGGCCAATTGCTCGGGTACCAATATAAATTTTGCCATCATCACCACGAGCCATAGCACGAGCACCGGGCATGCCGGTTGCCCAAACCTCAATCTTGAAACCTGGGGGTAATTTCAACTTATCAATTGGAATTTCACCTGCTGCTGTCACAGTCATCTTCCCAGGCATTGGCGCTAACTTTGAACTGGCCATATCGGGGCCCATTCCTTGCTTCCATGCTGGTGCTGGTGCTGGGGCAACCTCGGCTTTAGGGGGTGGCGCAGTTGCACAGCCTTGCAAAATTAGCAGTGACAAGCCTAGTGTAGAAAATATTGCTGCTGAGATAAGTCGCTGTTTCATGTTTATTTCCGTTCTTTTTTATTACTAAGTTTTATAAGAAGGTTAATTTTAGTAATTTAATTCTTTTTGACATTAATGGCTATACCCTTGTATTAGGGTTTAGCCTTATATGACGGTAATAAATTAGCCCTTAGATGCCTTTTTGACCTACTTAAACTGATAGCTCACATTGCCGCCGATCATCCAATTACGACCGGGAGCAGACTCATAAAACTGGCTACTAGCTTGATTAACAATGACAGATCCAACGTATGAGCGGTCCAATACGTTGTTGATCCTAAAAAATTGTGAGAATGACAGGCCGCCAGCGACCTCTTGACGTAGAACACCACGAATATTCATCACGGCATAGCCACTTGCCATGCTTGGGCTGTTGATGTCATTTACCGCCATAGGTCCATTAACCCGAGCCTCTATTGCAGCCTCCATAGATTTATTAGGCTTCACCCAAAGAACTTCAGAAAAGAGGCCTTGATTAGGCACGCCAGGAATACGATTACCGCTGAGCACTACATTGGTTGTTTTTGGAATACCAGCGGCTTGATATGTATAAGAATATGACTCTTTAACAGTAGCGCTTAACCAGGTGTAAGCAAGGTTAACCTCTAAATGATAGGGTAATTTAAACTGCGAGCCGAGCTCCATCCCCTGACGATTAGTCTTTGGAGCATTTGTAAATGCAGTTCTTCCAAAGCTCGAAGCCCCAACGACGATATCATTCGTTGTATTAGCGTTAAAAAAGGCTAAATTTACTTGAGCTGACTTCGATACTTTTGACTTAAAGCCAAACTCAATCTGCTTCGTAGTAGCAGCTGATAAACCAAAATTTGATCCGTCAAAACTTGAATTATACGTCACTTGATTAAGTGTTGGCGTATCAAAACTTGATCCATATGAAACGTATACATTAGATAGCTCGGTTAAGTAATACTGCAATGACACCATATTAGTAAGTGCCTGATAAACATGGGAGCCACTACTCGTATTATTCAGTGCCGGGCTGTTGCTAATTGAACTCAAAGTGGTCGCGGAATTTCTTGCGCCCATGTTGAGCGACAAACGCTCGAGCAAGCGCCAATCTAAATGTACATATTGATCAAAATTTTTCGCGCTCATACGGTAATTCTGACCGAGAGCTCCTTGAGTGCCATTATTATTTTGATAGGTCTGCCGATGATCATCATTCTCATTAATATCAACACCACCGACTAGCGTAAATGGCATCTCTAGCATTTGGCTTTTATGAATCCATTTGCTATCAACACCATAAAAATTCCTCTTTAAATCGATCACACCATTATTGGTAGCAGCAAGGAATTGGGTGACATGACGCTGGCCGTAGTATGGTGTAAACACTAGATTGTTTGCTGAATCAAGACGCTTATCAATAGTGGCACCGGTCTGGGATTGCAAAACTGATTTATTTGTATTTTGACTAATTGCATTAATACCGGCCTGTTGTGGATTGGCAGCTAATTGTGATGATGTTAATCCAAGTGGATCTTGAGCAGTTAAATTTACATTGTTGGCAATAAACGAGATAGATGTATCGCTACCCATTTTAAATTTAAGCTTTGAATTAGCATTAAATCGATCTGCTGCGCTGTGAACTCGATAGCCATTAGTATGAAAATCTCCTACGTCCAGTAGATAATTAGTATTGTGATAAATGCCGCTTGCTTTAACCCCCTCCTTTCTTTGTGAGTAAGACCCCAGCTCAAAGTAAGGCTCTATCTCGTTGTTTGGGCCACCGTCTTGCGTAAAGACGCTTATAACACCGCCTGATGAATTGCCATAGAGAACGGAATATGGGCCACGCATTACCTCAATACGTTCAGTAGATGGTAAATCAATATGTGAAGTCTGCCCCTGTCCGTCTGCGACGGTTGCGGGAATGTTATCAACAAATATTTTGATGCCACGCGTACCAAAGGTAGAGTTTGCACCAAAACCGCGTGATGATATTTGAAGATCCTGCGCATAGTTTTGGCGATTTAAAGCAAAAATACCAGGCACTCTATTTAGAGGTTCAGAAAGATTATCTCTAGCTTGTCCGTTTTGAATCTGACTCTTATTAATTAAATTGATGGAGGCGGCTGTATCTAATATTTTCTGATCATATCCGCTGGCTGACACCACGATCTCGTCCAGTGATGGAGCTTCATACTCAGTCTGGTTTGCATGTGCCAGTTTAATAAAAATGCTACCCACCAAAAGGGCTAGCACCTGTTTAAGATAAGTGGGATTTATAAAATTAATTCTTAACATATCAAACCAAAAAAATTGTCAGCATTAGCTGACTAGTTGCTACTTGTTCGAATACTTGAGACTATGAATGTGATTATATTAACTTATACGCCA
>JABMMT010000223.1 GCA_013205155.1 Betaproteobacteria bacterium
GCTTCTAGCTGTTGAATGATTTCCTTCATATTGATTCCTTAGAAAAATTCATGGCCCATGGATTCCAAGAGTCTTCTTGCTGCTACAGACGCTGTCATTGTTCCCTGATTGACTTGAGCGCTTAAGGTGGGTAGTAGCTCTTGCACCGCCACATTGTTTCGAAATGCATTCTTTAGACCTGCCTCAATGCGATCCCACATCCAGGCCCCAGCTTGCTGTTGACGACGCGCATCAAATTTGCTGTTTGTTTTTTGCAAATGTTGAAAATGCAAAACCTTTTCCCATAACTCTGGAACGCCTTTACCTTCGAGTGCGCTCATTGTCATCACGGTAGGCTGCCAAAACTCTTGATCGTGTGATGCATGATCAGGATTGCCCTGAAAACCTAGCAAGCGAAGAGAGCTAGTGATAAATGCCTGCGCTCTCATTGCGGCATTGGGGTCGAGATCGACTTTATTGATGACAATCAAATCGGCCATTTCCATGACACCTTTTTTGATTGCCTGTAAATCATCGCCCGCATTAGGAAGTTGTAGTAATACAAACATATCGGTCATACCTGAAACGGCAATCTCACTTTGACCAACCCCAACGGTTTCTACAATGACGACATCGAATCCTGCTGCTTCAGCAACTAACATCGCTTCGCGAGTTTTTTCAGCAACGCCGCCCAGAGTGAGCGATGATGGACTAGGACGAATAAAAGCGTTTTCTAGGACAGATAAACGCTCCATGCGAGTCTTATCGCCCAAAATAGATCCACCTGATAGGCTAGATGTAGGATCAATCGCCAATACTGCAACTCGATGGCCTTGATTTATCAAATAGAGGCCTAGAGTTTCAATTAGAGTGGACTTACCCACTCCTGGCACACCTGAAATACCAATACGAAATGATTTACCTGTTTTAGGGAGCAACGCATTTAGCACTTCATCTGCACGCTTACGGTGATCTAAGCGTGTCGACTCAAGCAAGGTGATGATCTTAGCTAGTGCACGTCGCTGTGATAGCGAAGGTGCGCTTACCAAGTCATGAATCAGGGCTTGATCAGCCGCATTTAGCATGGTCTTAAGATGCCTTATTGAGGCTTAGCAGATTTACGAATTTGCTCAAGCACATCTTTTGCCGAAGCAGGAATTGGAGTTCCAGGACCGTAAATCCCCTTTACTCCCGCCTCGTATAGAAAGTCATAATCTTGTCGGGGAATAACGCCGCCAACAAACACAATAATGTCGTCAGAGCCTTGTTTTCTGAGCTCAGCAATAATAGCGGGGACTAACGTCTTATGACCAGCCGCTAAAGTAGAAACACCTAAAGCATGTACGTCATTTTCAATGGCTTGACGGGCGCACTCTTCAGGAGTCTGAAATAAAGGCCCGATATCAACGTCAAAGCCTAAGTCAGCAAAGGCAGTAGCTACTACTTTTGCCCCGCGATCATGTCCATCTTGACCCAATTTAGCAATCATCACTCGCGGCCGACGACCAAAGTCTTTGGCAAAATCAGCGATTTCAACTTTCAACTTCTCCCAGCCTTCGGCTGAATCATAAGCAGCTGCATACACACCGGTCACCTTTTGAGTATCGGCGCGATGGCGCCCGTAGACTTTTTCCAAAGCATCAGAGACTTCACCAACTGTAGCCCTTAAACGAATTGCATTAACCGCCAATTCCAAGAGATTTCTAGTGTTCTCTTCTGCCGCTTTTGTTAACGACTCTAAAGCAACCTGAACCTGCTTCGAGTCACGTTTTGCTCTAATTTCTTTAAGGCGTGCAACTTGATTTTCACGGACTTTGTCGTTATCAATCATAAATACGTCAAGTAGATCTTCTTTTGCGAGCTTGTATTTGTTAACACCCACAATGACATCTGACCCAGAATCAATCTTTGCCTGCTTTTCAGCGGCTGCAGCTTCGATCTTTAACTTTGCCCAACCGCTTTCTACGGCCTTAGTCATGCCGCCCATTACATCTACTTCTTGAATGATTTCCCAAGCTTTATCAGCCATCTCTTGAGTCAGATTTTCCATCATATAAGAGCCAGCCCATGGGTCAATTACGCTAGTGATGTGAGTCTCTTCTTGCAAAATGAGTTGGGTATTACGTGCAATACGACTGGATATCTCAGAAGGCAAAGCAATTGCCTCATCAAAAGAATTGGTATGCAAGGATTGAGTTCCGCCAAATACTGCTGCCATCGCCTCAACTGTGGTTCTCACTACATTGTTATAGGGGTCTTGTTCAGTGAGCGACCAACCTGAGGTTTGGCAATGTGTCCGCAACATTAAAGACTTAGAACTTTTCGGCTCAAATGACTTCATAATGCGCCACCACAAGAGTCGTGCGGCACGTAGCTTGGCTACTTCCAGGTAAAAGTTCATGCCAATCGCAAAGAAGAATGAAAGTCTTCCAGCAAAACCATCTATGTCAAGACCCTTTGCTAATGCTGTTTTGACATACTCTTTGCCATCAGCCAAAGTAAAGGCAAGTTCTAATACTTGATTCGCGCCCGCCTCTTGCATGTGATAACCGGATATTGAAATCGAATTAAATTTAGGCATGTATTTGGCGGTGTACTCAATGATGTCACCGATAATGCGCATCGAAGGCTCAGGCGGATAGATATAAGTATTTCTGACCATGAACTCTTTCAGAATATCGTTCTGAATAGTTCCTGAGAGCAACTCCTGCTTAACCCCCTGCTCCTCACCGGCCACAATGTACCCCGCTAATACCGGTAAGACTGCGCCATTCATCGTCATCGATACTGAAACTTTGTCTAGCGGAATACCATCAAACAGAATCTTCATGTCTTCAATGGAATCTATTGCTACACCAGCCTTACCAACATCACCCGTTACGCGCGGATGATCGGAATCGTAGCCACGATGGGTTGCTAAATCAAAAGCGACAGAGACCCCTTGCCCACCTGCATCTAATGCTTTGCGATAAAACGCATTGGATTCTTCAGCAGTGGAAAATCCAGCATATTGGCGAATTGTCCATGGGCGAACCGAATACATCGTCGCCTGGGGACCGCGAATAAATGGTTCAAAACC
>JABMMT010000224.1 GCA_013205155.1 Betaproteobacteria bacterium
AATAAATGCAAAGCCAGACTTTTCAACGCGCTCAGCAAAGTCTGCGTTTTCAGAAAGGAAGCCATAACCAGGGTGAATCGCTTCAGCATCAGTCACCTCTGCAGCGGAAATAATCGCTGGCATATTGAGATAACTGAGTGGTGATGGCGCTGGACCAATACAAACAGCCTCATCAGCCAACTTCACGTACTTGGCTTCTTTGTCTGCAGTGGAATAGACCACCACTGTTTTAATTCCCAATTCGCGGCACGCTCGTTGGATTCGGAGAGCAATTTCTCCCCGATTGGCAATCAGAATCTTATCGAACATAGCTGCTCTGAGTTAAGTAATTGTGGATGAGAAAAGTGCGCTCAGAAATTAAGCGATGATGAACAGTGGCTGGTCAAATTCAACGCCTTGACCGTTGTCACACAGGATCTGCTTAATAACGCCGTCTTGTTCGGCTTCAATTTCATTAAGCAATTTCATGGCTTCAATGATGCACAGAGTTTGGCCGACCTTAACAGTGTCACCAACATTGACAAAGTTAGGAGATTCCGGATTGGGTGCCCGATAAAATGTACCCACCATTGGGGAGCGAGCAACAAAACCCGTTTCTGAAGGCTCTTCAGCATCTGCAATTGGAGCTGGAGTGCTCGGTGCTGGCGCTACTTGGGCTGCTTGGGTTGGCGCAGGGTTTGTATAAACCGCTTGTCCAGCATGAGCTGTTGAGCCCGAGTTAACAATTCTGACGCGGTCTTCGCCTTCGTTGACCTCTAACTCAGAAATACCTGATTCAGAAACGAGATCGATCAAGGTTTTTAGTTTTCTCAGATCCATAGGAGCACTTTCTCTCTTGAAATTCTTAAAATTAGCTTATTTTTTTAAACGAGTGATAGCTGCTTGAAGTGCTAACTCGTATCCGATCGCCCCAAGTCCGCAGATTACACCGGTGGCAATGTCTGATAAATAGGAATGTTTGCGAAATTCTTCGCGCTGATGAATATTGGATAAATGGACTTCAGTAAACGGAATGGCAACACCAGCCAATACGTCTCTTAAGGCAACGCTAGTATGGGTAAAGCCACCTGGATTAATGATGATGAAATCCACACCATCGAGTTTGGCCTTTTGAATACGGTCGATTAACTCGCCTTCATGGTTGCTTTGATAGGTGTCTAGGTCTATTGAGCTCGCCTTTACAAGCTCACCTAGCTTTTTATGGATATCTTCTAGGGTCGTTTTTCCGTAAACATCTGGCTCACGTGTTCCCAATAAATTGAGATTTGGGCCCTGAATTACGAGAATTGAAGCTTTTTTCGACATAGTTCCCTGTTTTTAGAGGCAGTTAATGATCAATTGCTGTATTCCGCTTTTGACTACAAATGCATCCTTACTGAATGCAATGCCTCACTTACTAAGAGGGAAAGTATACTCGCTCAGATAGTTTGGGAGCTGAAAAAATATCGATTTTAAGTCGTAAATATTGAAATTAATCGGTAAAGTAGATTCTTTTTTGAGTAATTTCTCCATCAATAGCTTCTACTAAAATAGACTAAATATTACTATATAGCTGATTTAATTGCCTTTCTGAGCTCATCTTCGCTTATTTTCCCTAATTTACTATAAACAGCTTTGCCTTTGGAATTGATGATGACCGTGAAAGGTAGGGCGCCTTGGGCATTGCCCATCTGTTTGGCAAGAGCGCTACCTTCAAGCCCACCAATCAAGATGGAATAGGAAACAGGGGTCTTTTCAAGAAATTCACGAATATTAGAGGGTGAATCGATACCGATGCCGACAAATACGACATTTTCTTGTAAGAAAGCCTTTTGTAAAAGGTCCAATGTGGGCATTTCCTCTACGCAGGGAGGGCACCAAGAGGCCCAAAAGTTGACCACTAGGACTTTTCCCTGCCAATCTGCAGAATTGACGGTTTTTCCATCTGGCGTTTTCCAGGGATTAGCAAAAAACGCTTTGATAGCAGGTTCACTAGCCAGTTCTGTTTTAGAAATCCAGTTCGAACTAAAGACCCCGGCCAGGAGGGCCAAAAGACTAATTAGGGTAATGATGATCCACTGTCTTCGATTCACTCCAACTCCTTCGCTAAAATTCGCAGATGCATATTCATATCTTGGGCATTTGCGGTACTTTCATGGGCGGCATTGCCGCGATCGCCCGTCAGGCAGGACATCGCGTTACGGGTTGTGATGCCAACGTCTATCCACCAATGAGTACCCAACTTCAAGCTCAGGGTATAGAGCTGATTGAGGGGTTCTCACCAGATCAATTATTACAGTTTGAGACCATGCCCGATTTATTTGTGATTGGCAATGTGGTTTCTCGTGGCAATCCCCTGATGGAAGCCATTCTGAACCAAGGCCTGCCTTATATTTCTGGGCCCCAATGGTTGGGTGAGCAAGTTTTATACAACAGACATGTATTAGCAGTTGCTGGTACGCATGGCAAAACCACTACCTCAGCCATGCTGACTTGGATTTTAGAATTTAATGGCTACAAGCCTGGGTACTTGATTGGTGGAGTGCCACTGAATTTCACAGTATCTGCCCATCTAGGCGAGGGTCAGTATTTTGTTATCGAGGCAGATGAATATGACACAGCTTTTTTTGATAAGCGCAGTAAGTTTGTACATTACAGACCTCGCACTGCTTTACTAAATAATTTGGAATTTGATCATGCGGATATCTTTGCAGATCTAGCGGCAATTGAAACCCAGTTCCATCATTTAGTGCGAACGGTTCCCAGTAATGGCTTGCTAGTGGTAAATGGTGAAGAGCCTTCATTAGAGCGTGTAGTCGCCCGTGGTGCATGGGCCCCAGTAGAGCGCTTCGGGCAAGCAGCGACAAATGAATGGTCTTTAATTGCTCAAGAAAGTGATGGCTTCACTGTGAAAAAGTCTGGCAATGAAGTAGCCACTGTAAAGTGGGCACCAGACTCTGGAGTAATGGGGCGACATAATCAGCTCAATGCTCTTGCAGCAATAGCTGCAGCAAACCACATTGGTATTTCTCCAGAAAATAGTGCCCGTGCATTGACCGCATTTAAGAATGTAAAACGTCGTTTGGAAACCATTGGAGTAGCAAACGACATCACGGTATACGATGATTTTGCACATCACCCAACAGCCATTGCGACCACAGTTGATGGTTTACGCCGTCGCGTAGGTAAGGCGCGTATCTTGGCAGTATTGGAGCCACGTTCCAATACGATGAAATTAGGCGTGATGAAGGCAGAATTACCAGTGAGCTTAGAAGCTGCCGATAATATATTTGCTTATGGGGCTAGTGCTGGTAAAGAATCATTGGGTTGGGATTTAAATGAGGTCTTGGCTCCGCTCAATCGTTTGAGCCCCAGCAGAGCTAAGGCTTTTGATGATCTCAATGCATTAGTAGCCGCTGTTGCAAAAGAGGCAAAGCCCGGTGATCACATTCTAGTAATGAGTAATGGTGGGTTTGGCGGGGTGCATCAAAAAATATTGAAAGCCTTGGCGGAATGAATCGCGATTGATTGGTAGATGTTGAGATTAGAAATTTGGAAAAGAAAGCAAAAATGGGCGATAGATTAAAAGATAAAGTGGCGATCATCACTGGCGCAGCAAAAGGCATTGGTTTTGCGACAGCACAGCGCTTTGCTCAGGAAGGCGCAAAGGTCATGATTGCAGATATCAATCTGGAGGCAGTTAGAGGTGCTGCTGCACAAATTTTGCATGCTGAACCCTATGAAATGAACGTCACTGATCGGGCAAGTATTCAAGCAGTTGTTGATCAAGTCATGCAAAGGCACGGACGCATCGATATCTTGATTAATAACGCAGGCATTACACAAGATGCACGCTTAATTAAAATGACTGAAGCACAGTTTGATAATGTGATTGATGTGAACTTAAAGGGTGTTTTTAACTGTACGCAGTTGATAGTGCCTCATATGCTTGAGGCTGGCTCAGGTGCTGTTGTGAATGCGTCTAGCGTAGTTGGTCTGTATGGAAACTTTGGCCAAACCAATTATTCCGCAACCAAATTTGGGGTGATTGGATTCACTAAGACTTGGGCGCGTGAACTGGGGCCCAAAGGAATTCGAGTCAATGCGATATGCCCAGGCTTTATCGCAACTGAAATGGTAAAAGCCATGCCAAAAAATATTCTGCAGGATATTGAGAGGCGGAGTTGGCTTGGACGTCTTGGCACCCCAGAAGAAATGGCGAATGTTTATTTATTTTTAGCTAGTGATGAGGCTAGCTTTGTGAACGGCGTGGCTTTAGAAGCTAGTGGTGGGATCTCCCTCTAAGTATGAATCTTGTCTATGAAGAGGGCGGCGATATTAAAGTTGCAACTGTCCAGTCTGCATCAGGTGCTGGGGATGCCGAATCATGGCAAGCAACTGGCCTATCGGGTAAAAAAATCAAACTGAAGGCTAAAGAGGTTTGGCTACGTTTTGATAAACCTGAGGCGCAAGTACTGATGGACGAAGCGCAGCTTTTATCCAAAGAAATCGACTTGCAGTTCCTTTGGGATTGCGCGCCTGAAGAAGAATTTAGTTTGGTAGATGTTGCTTTAGAGTACTTTGGACCACAAGCTAATATTTCCCAGCAAGTTGCTTTAGCGATTGCTTTACAAGGCGCACCAGTCTTCTTTCGGCGCAAGGGTCGTGGACGTTTCCAAAGAGCACCTCTCGAGCAGCTACAGGCAGGGTTAGCTGCTATCGAGCGCAAACAAAAAGAATTAGAGCTGCAGACCCTGTGGCAACAAGAGTTGGTCGCGGGCAATTTTCCGGAGGCCCTGAAGTCTTCCTCAAGTCAGCTATTGTTTTCGCCAGACAAGAACACCACTGCTTATAGGGCCCTGATAGCAGCTTGTTCTGAAACAGGTGAATCGCCGGCGCAATTAATGATCAGATGTTCTGCGATTGAGTCTCCGTTGGCCTATCACCAAGGATTGTTTCTAAAAGCCCATTTTCCAAATGGTAGCGCTCACAATCAGAATATTGGCGTTGATCAATCTGCTTACGATGCCGCTATTGCTCAATTACCGCTTGCCCCAGTAAAGGCTTTCTCTATTGATGATGCAGGCACTACGGAAATTGATGATGCGCTGTCAGTGAGTGATTTAGAAACGGGTGGCCACCGCGTCGGAATCCATATTGCTGCACCTGGTTTGGCTATTGCCAAAGATGATCCCCTTGATCGGGTTGCGCGTGATCGTATGTCTACAGTGTATTTTCCGGGTGACAAGATAACGATGCTGCCTGATTCGGTGATCGAGCAGTTTTCATTGGATGCAGGCGCTCCTCGTCCGGCACTATCGATCTACGTAGATATCGATGCCCAAGGTCTTTTGATTCGTGACTCTATTCAAATGCGCGTGGAGATGGTGCCGATGGCAGCCAATTTGCGTTTGGAAGACTTGGAGCATTTGGTTAGTGAGGACAGTTTGCTAGATGAAGCTGCAACTTATCCTTTTCGCAAAGAGTTATCCATCTTATGGCGTGCGGCTAAGCACTTACATGCAAGTCGTC
This sequence comes from Betaproteobacteria bacterium, assembly GCA_013205155.1. Lineage (GTDB taxonomy): Bacteria > Pseudomonadota > Gammaproteobacteria > Burkholderiales > Burkholderiaceae > Polynucleobacter. Next base: position 5,512 of record JABMMT010000224.1, read on the forward strand.
AAGAAAAGCGTGTAGCAAATGGCCTGCGCTCAGAGCAGTTAGGGATGATAGATCCTAATGCCTTAGCAAGAGATTATTACTTTGAGGTGGCTCCAGTTGATGGGGTACAGCG
>JABMMT010000022.1 GCA_013205155.1 Betaproteobacteria bacterium
CGGCGGGAATCGAACCCGCGTCCGCAAATCCTCCACAACAAGTTCTACATACTTAGTCATATCATTTGATTTAATCAGCTAGACACAGATTGACACGTTTCCAACTAACGATTCACTTAGTTTTCGAACTATTCCTCGTGACACGAAATAGTCTTATCTCTTGTATATGACCCTGATGTAGCTTGCGCTACCTGACCCAAGAGAGAATCAGTTCAGGGGCAACCGCAATTAAGCGGCTAGTGCGTAACGTTCGTCGTTAGCAGTTATTACATTCCCATTGATTTACGAGATAACGGGTCCTCGGTATGCCCTTGATGCTTTGTAATCCACGTCGAAACCATGTCGACCCCGATGTTGATGCATAAGAGGATCTATTTTAAAGCCGCTAGCTCTAAATTGCCCAATATCTTTTGGAAGTGTTGTTATCCCCTATTAGGGAAGATGATTTTCAATAAATCGAGTGGGTGATGAATGAGGTAATCTGCGCCCCAGAGCTCAGGAGGCTCTTTGCAGCCACAGTAGCCATAGGCTGCAGCAACCGTCAACATACCTGCTGCTCTACCTGCAATCACATCGCGAATGTCATCACCTACATAAATAGATTTTGTAGGATCGATATTGGCGATTCTGGCAGCATGCAAAATGGGTTCAGGGTGTGGTTTTGCATGCGGAGTTGTATCGCCCGAAACGGTTGAGACAGCTCTTTCACGTAAGCCCATCAATTCTGTAAGCGGATTGGTAAAGCGCTCACTTTTATTAGTAACGATTCCCCAGGGAAGATTTGCTTCTTCCATTATTTTCAGTAGATCATCCATTCCATCAAATAATTTACTGTGGACGAGTAAGGCTTTTTCATAGTTTAGAAAAAATTCATCACGCAATGGTATGAAATCAGGGTGCTCTGGAGTAATGCCAAAGGCGCCTTGAAGAAGGCCGCGTGCACCAGCAGATGCATGAGGGCGTAATACTTCATATGGTTTTGGTGCAAGGTTGCGCGCCACCAGTAACAAATTAGTAGCTGCTACTAAATCCGGTGCCGTATCTACCAAAGTACCATCTAAATCAAAGAAGATCCCATGAAAGGGACTGGCGACACTTTTTGATTCTGTCATTTACGTACTGCAATCATGTAGTTCACATCGACATTGTCATTCAAGCTGTAGACCTGAGTAATAGGGTTGTAACCCAAACCCTTCATTCCTAACATTTCTAAGCCGGCAGCACGCGTAAAGTTAGCTAACTCAGAAGGTTTGATGAATTTAGCGAACTCATGTGTGCCTTTGGGGAGTAATCGAAGGATGTATTCCGCCCCAATGATGGCAAATAAGTAGGATTTAGGATTGCGATTTAAGGTGCTAAAAAATAAGATTCCACCAGGCTTACATAATGTGGCACATGCACGAACTACGGAGGCTGGATCAGGGACATGTTCTAGCATCTCCATGCACGTCACCACATCGTATTGCCCTGCTTGTTCTTGGGCCAAATCTTCTGCAGAAATAGCGCGATAGGTCAGATTTGCACCTACTTCTAGGGCATGTAACTCTGCAACCTTTAGGGCTTTTTCTGAGAGATCGATACCAGTGGTGTCAGCGCCTGACTGAGCAAGGGACTCGGCCAAAATACCACCACCACAACCAATATCAACTACTTTCTTACCCTCGAAATTAACAAAAGATTTCATCCAGGAAAGGCGTAGGGGGTTGATAGCATGTAAAGGCTTAAATTCGCTATTGGGGTCCCACCAGCGATGAGCTAGGGCGCTAAATTTAGCGATTTCAGATTGGTCAACGTTCATATTAGATAAAAGAGGGAGTGTGAATAAGGCTAAAGAAGCATTCTATCAATATAACGGAAATAAAAAAGCCCGCATTAGCGGGCTTTTTAAAAGGTAAAACGAATTACTTCTTGGCAGCGGTTGTACCAACAACTTCGATGTCAGTACGGCGGTTCTTAGCGCGGCCATCTGCAGTTGCATTACTTGCAACTGGATTGCTCTTGCCTTTTGATTCTGTGTAGATACGGCTACCGTCAACACCTTTGCTTGTGAGGTAAGCCTTAACAGATTGCGCACGACGCTGACCGAGGGCCATGTTGTAAGCATCTGAACCAACGCTGTCTGTGTTACCTACAGCGATGATGACTTCTAACTTGATCTTGCTCAAATCTCTAGCAATCTTGTCCAAAGTAGCTTTGCCTTCTGGCTTCAATGTAGATTTATCGAAGTCATAAAGGGTGTCAGCTTGCAAGGTGATCTTGCTTTGAGTAACAGCAGGAGCAGGAGCAGGTTTAGCAGCAGGCTTAGCAGGAGCAGGAGCAGGTTTAGCTACTAAAGCACCATCGCAACCCTTAGATGCAGTTGCAGGTGTCCAGTTGGCATCACGCCAGCACAATGTGCCATCGCCGTTTCTCCAGTTGGTACCGGTACTGTTTGTCCAGTTATCAACTTTTGCATGATTTGCGGCACCGGCAGTAGCAGAAACAGTAACAACAGAAGCGAGCAACAATTTCAGGGTTTTATTCATTTTTAGTCCTCAAAATCTCTTTTTTAAAATTAAAGTCAAACTTAAATGTAATTCGCCCTACTTTGAAGCAAAACACCGCAAAGCGACACATCTCAATTTCTTACAAACTGACAGAATCTTAGCATAGGGGGCCTCTGTCATCAAAATGATATTATTTCAAGATGGAACAAGCCGCTAAAGAAACACTACCAATATCCCTCGAAGACGAAATGCGGCGGTCCTATTTGGACTACGCGATGAGCGTCATCGTCGGCAGAGCCCTGCCAGACGTGCGCGATGGCCTCAAACCGGTTCACCGCCGGGTCTTATTCGCTATGTATGAATTAAACAACGATTGGAACCGAGCTTACAAAAAATCTGCCCGTATAGTTGGCGACGTGATCGGTAAATACCATCCGCACGGTGATTCTGCGGTGTATGACACGATCGTCCGTATGGCCCAGGATTTCTCTCTGCGCTATATGTTGATTGATGGGCAGGGCAACTTCGGCTCTGTGGATGGTGATAATGCTGCTGCGATGCGCTATACCGAGATCCGTCTGCGTAAGATCGCCCACGAGCTTTTGGCTGATTTGGACAAGGAAACCGTTGATTTTGGGCCAAATTACGATGGTAGCGAAAGAGAGCCCCTGATCCTTCCTGCAAAAGTGCCTAATTTGCTGATTAATGGCAGCTCTGGCATTGCGGTGGGTATGGCGACCAACATCCCCCCTCACAACATGGATGAGGTTGTTACAGCCTGTTTACGCGTCCTTCACAACCCAGAATGCACGATTGACGAACTCATTGAGATCATTCCTGCTCCAGATTTCCCAACCGCCGGCATCATCTATGGCGTTCAGGGCGTTCGCGAGGGCTACCGCACTGGCCGTGGCCGTGTGGTGATGCGCGCTAAGACTCACTTTGAAGATATTGATAAAGGCGCTCGTCAAGCAATCATTGTGGACGAGTTGCCATATCAAGTAAATAAAAAGAACTTACTCGAGCGTATTGCTGAGTTAGTAAATGAGAAAAAAGTAGAAGGTATTTCTGATTTGCGTGATGAATCAGATAAGTCAGGTATGCGCGTTGTGATTGAGCTTAAACGCGGCGAGGTACCTGAAGTAGTTCTGAATAATTTATATAAGAGCACTCAGCTGCAAGATAACTTCGGCATGAACATGGTGGCCTTGGTGGATAACCAACCACGCTTGTTGAACTTGAAGCAAATGCTAGAGTACTTCTTGCAGCATCGTCGCGAAGTGGTAACACGTCGTACAATTTTTGAATTACGTAAAGCACGCGAACGTGGCCACGTCTTAGAAGGTTTAGCAGTTGCCTTAGCGAACATTGACGAGTTCATTGCCATTATTAAAGCTGCGGCAAACCCAGTTGTTGCTAAGCAAGAGTTGATGAGTAAAGCTTGGGATTCATCGATGGTGCGTGAGATGTTGGCCCGGGCTGAGACGGATACTCCGGGTGGCCGCAATGCATATCGTCCAGATGGATTACTGCCTGAGTACGGAATGCAAACTACCGGCTTGTACCGACTTTCTGATAGTCAAGCGCAAGAAATTTTGCAAATGCGTTTACAACGCTTGACTGGTCATGAGCAAGACAAGATTGTTAATGAGTACAAAGAAGTGATGGCTGAGA
>JABMMT010000225.1 GCA_013205155.1 Betaproteobacteria bacterium
ACATCTAGACCAGCGGCAAAGATCTTTTTTTCTTTTAGCGCTTGTGCTAATGCCAAATCATCCACAATACCGCCACGCGCAATGTTTACCAAAGTGGCAGTCGGCTTCATCAATGCAATTTCTTTGGCGCCAATGGTGTGATGATTCTGTGTGGTGTAAGGCAGCACTAAAATTACGTGATCAGCTGTTCGGAGTAACTCTTCTTTGGAAACGTAAGTTGCGCCACAGGCTTTTTCGTCTGCTTCAGGTAGACGACTACGATTGTGATAAATCACTTTCATACCAAAAGCCAAGGCGCGTTTCGCAATGCCTTGGCCAATTCGCCCCATTCCAATAATGCCTAATGTGCTGTGATGCAAATCCATGCCCAAAGGATTGTGCACGATCGACCATTGATCCCACAGACCATCCCTGATCCAGCGCTCAGATTCTGTAATTCTCCTTGCAGTTGCCATCAGCAAGGCAAACCCAAAATCAGCCGTGGTATCGGTTAATACACCTGGAGTATTACTTGCCATTACGCCAGCCGCAGTCATTGCAGGAATATCAAAATTGTTGTAGCCCACTGAAATATCGGCCACTATCTTTAAATTTTTAGCATTGGCCAATGCACTCGCATCTAATCGCTCACTACCAGTGACCAAAGCGCCAACGACATTCGATAGCTCTTTTTGCAACTCCTCCGGCGTAAAGACTCGATCAGCCTGATTAGAGCGAACCTCGAAGGACTCCTCCAACTTAGCCAGTTGATCTGGAAAAATTGCTCTAGCCACTAAAACTTTTGGTTTATTACTCATCAATGTCCTTTTATATATCTGGATACCTGCAGTTTGTTAAGCACGTATCTTAAATTGATCCTTGAAAAATTGAGGGAGAATATTATTGCGATGCAACAAAAAATAACGCTACAAATAATCCTACAACAAGGGGAAACCCCCAATCCCATTTACCATAATTTGGGTACACTTCAGTTAGGATTCTTTTCATCCAGAAGTTTATTTATATAAAAATGACCATAGGAGATTTAGATGTCAGATACCAATAACACTAGCCCGCGCCGTAAGTTCCTAAAGAACGCTGCTGTAGGCACTGCTGGCGCAGCTGCAATGGGCTTCCCAATGATTTCTAGTGCACAGACTGTGAACTTGCGCTTTCAATCAACTTGGCCTGCTAAAGATATTTTTCACGAGTATGCCAATGACTACGCAAATAAAGTTAACGCCATGTCAGGCGGGCGTCTCAAAATTGATGTGCTGCCTGCTGGTTCAGTAGTCAAAGCTTTTGATATGTTAGATGCTGTATCTAGCGGAACCTTAGATGGTGGTCATGGCGTTTTGGCATACTGGTATGGCAAAAGCCCAGCACTAGCATTATGGGGATCAGGTCCTGCTTTTGGTATGGACGCTAATACCCTCCTGTCTTGGAACCAATACGGTGGCGGTCAGCAGTTGCTCAATGAAATTTACAACGACCTTAAGCTCGATGTCGTTTCATTTCCTTACGGCCCAATGCCAACCCAGCCATTAGGTTGGTTTAAAAAGCCGATTGCAAAAGTGGATGACTTGAAGGGCTTGAAATTTCGTACTGTTGGTCTCTCCATTGAGATCTTCACCGATATGGGCGCATCAGTTCAGGCTCTACCTGGTGGCGAAATCATTCCAGCAATGGACCGTGGCGTTTTAGATGCAGCTGAATTTAATAACGCAACTTCTGACCGTCTCCTTGGCTTTGCAGACGTATCTAAAGTCAACATGCTCCAAAGCTTCCATCAAAGCGCAGAGCAATTCGAAATTATCTTCAATAAGAAGAAATTCACCTCCTTAGCACCAGATCTTCAGGCGATCCTGTCGTACGGAACTCAAGCCGCTTCTGCAGATATGTCATGGAAGGCAATTGACCGCTACTCTAAAGACTTTGCTGAACTACAAACTAAAGACAAGGTCAAGTTCTACGCTACACCGAAGTCTATTTTGGTGGCCCAGTTGAAAGCTTGGGACAAGATCATTGCGAAGAAAGCTGCTGAACTCCCAATGTTCAAAAAGGTGCTGGATTCACAAAAAGCATTTGCTCAACGCGCAGTTCGCTGGGACTTGCTAGTCAATGTGGACATGAAGATTGCCTACGACCATTATTTCAAGGCTTAACCGCCTTTAAAGCCCTAAAAGCTTATGTAATAATGTGGCTTCATGCACATCTGAACCGGACGGCATCCCCGTCCGGTTTTTTTTAGTGGCATTGAGAATTACAGAATTATCTTAGGAGAGTAGTTCATGGATAAATTCATGCTGACAGTAGATGAAATTAGCACCTTTGTTGGTAAAGCAGCAGCATGGCTTGTGGTTGTTTTAATGCTGATGGTAGTCACAGATGTTGTAAGACGCTATGCATTTAATTCTCCATCGGCATGGATTGGTGAGTTATCTGTCATGGCATACGGCACTCTGTTTATGTTGTGTGGCGCCTATACCTTGGCACAAAATGGTCACGTTCGCGGCGACTTCCTCTATGGATCCATGAAACCACGCACACAGGCAACCCTAGATTTGATTTTGTATGTCACTTTTTTCCTGCCAGGAATTACCGCATTGGCTTATGCAGGCTATACCTATGCTGCAGAATCTTGGCGCATAGGCGAGCACACCACCCAGATTGCCAATGGCCCGCCACTCTATCCGTTTAAAACGATTATTCCAATTGCAGGAGCATTTGTTCTTTTGCAAGGTTTTGTTGAAATTTTGCGTTGCATTATTTGTATTAGAACTGGTGTGTGGCCTGCTCGCCTGAAAGATGCCGCAGAAATTGACGTAATTGAACAGCAATTGGCCGCGTCTACTCACGTTGATGAAGCATCTCGTCAACAAGCAATCAAAAATGCTAAATCCATCGATGAAGCAGCTCATCATCGCATTGGTCAAACTAAAGAGATAAATCATGAGTGATCCAATTCTTGGCCTAGTGATGCTCAGCTTGATTATTGTTGTCATCATGCTGGGCTTTCCAACTGCCTTTACTCTCATGGGCTTAGGCATGATGTTTGGCTTTGCAGCCTTTTACGACCCTTCCCAAAGCTGGACTGCAAACAAAGTTTTCACTCTGATGGTGCAAAGAACCTTCGGAGGTATGACAAATGATGTCCTCTTATCCATTCCGCTCTTTGTGTTAATGGGATACGTGATGGAACGAGGGGCGCTTGTTGATAAGATGTTCTACAGTATCCAGTTAGCATTCCGTCGTCTGCCTGCATCTCTGGCAGTAGCAACCTTAATTGTTTGTACTTTCTGGGGTATCGCAAGTGGTCTAGTTGGTGCCGTAGTTGTTCTCATGGGCGTGATTGCCATGAAACCGATGCTCAATGCAGGCTACGATACCCGGCTTGCTGCTGGTGTCATTACGGCTGGAGGTACCTTAGGCATCCTGATTCCACCTTCAGTCATGATCATTGTCTACGCAGCAGTTGCCGGCCAATCGGTTGTGAAGCTCTATGCTGCTGCGATGGTACCGGGATTTTTCCTGGCCTTTTTATACTTGGTTTACATCATTGGCTGGGCTTTGATTAACCCTAAGGTTGCACCTAAGTTACCGCCCGAGCAACTCATCGTTCCAGTCCCAGCACCGATTCATTTTTTACGTGAGCACTATTCCAACAATATGTTGGTCGCGACATTCAAGGCCTTATTTTCTCCTGCCAAATTACTCAATGCACCAGCTGAGGCAAGACTCTCATTCAAGAGCATTTTCAAGAATGTACTGGCAGTTCTAACGCCATTGATTTTGGTCGCAGTCGCCCTGTGGGGAGTATGGTGGTATGTCATCATCCATCAACAAAATGAAAGAGATGCTCTCAATGTTCCAGTAGCGACCCAAGTCGCTAAAGCTTCTACCAGCGCGGCAGAACCTGCTGAGGAAGGTCTAGTATCTCTTGACGCCACATCCAATAACATCAAATCAAAAGAGCCTGAAGAAGACGCCCCTTTGGTTGCTTTAGACGCTGCTGCTGGAGATGCACCTCCAGCTGAAGGTACCGTTCCAGAAGCTGCAGCGGGACCGCCAGAAAACTTCGAGCTGTATTATGGTTTGACCTGCATCCTGTTCGGCCT
>JABMMT010000226.1 GCA_013205155.1 Betaproteobacteria bacterium
CTAGTCAATGCCTCTTTAGCTTCATTGAGTGATTCAATTCTGCCTAAACCTTGCTTGCGTTCTGAGTCAAGCTCTGCTTCTAAGCGAATCGCATTCTGGATGGCTTGATCACGTTCAGTCCGCAAGCTAATGACAGAAGTAGATTCAGTTTGCGCTTGCAGTTCAGTCCGTGCTAGGACCGAGCGTAAATTCAATGCATAAACTAAAAGGCCTACACAGAATACAACTGGTAGGCCAAATAGCAGCAGCGAGCTTAGATCAAAAGTCACAGAGGTGATTTTGAAATTAAGCTTGAATTAACTTTTTCAGTTCGCCAGATTCAAACATTTCAGTCATGATGTCTGAGCCGCCAATAAATTCACCATTGATATAGAGTTGCGGAATAGTAGGCCAATTGGAAAATTGTTTAATGCCTTGACGAATGCCTTCATCCTCCAATATGTTGACAGTATGTAGCTCATCAACTCCACTCGCGCGGAGAAGATTGATAGCATTTCCTGAGAACCCACATTGAGGGAATTGAGCAGTACCTTTCATAAACAAGACTACGGGATGGCTTGTTACGATTTCTTTAATTTGAGCTTGTGTATCCATAAATTCTTTCTAGAAGAGCAGTATTTGTATTAATGCGCCTATGTAAATCGACCTCCACTTAATTTTAAGACTTTATCCCAAAAAAGGTTATTCAAAGAGCTTATTTGCGGCCTGAAGCAACCCGATGGCGGCCCGCTAAATCAAGATGGGCTTCAATATCTCTTAGGCCTGCTGATTTCATCAAATCCATCACAGCCTTAGACTGATCAAAGCCATGCTCTACGGCAATCAGCCCATGGGGGTTTAAGTGACCTGAAGCGCTAGAGATGATGGCTTCTAGGCATCTAAGTCCATTTGCTTGGTCAGTCAACGCACCGAGGGGCTCAAAACGCAGGTCACCTTGCTGCAAGTGGGGATCACCTTTTTGAATATAAGGCGGATTACTCAGGATGAGATCAAAGATTGCATCTTCACTAATGGCGTCATACCAGCTACCTAGGGCAAATTGCACCCGCCCCTCCAGATTTAAGTATTTAGCATTAGTTTTGGCAATTGTTAGGGCTTCTGCAGACTGATCGGTTGCTGTTACTAATGAATCTGGCGCAGCACTAGCAATTGCTAGTGCTATGGCTCCGGAGCCGGTACCTAAATCGAGCAAGCTTACTTTGCCACCAAGTTGGTTGATTTCACGAAGCCCAATCTCAACAAGTAATTCAGTTTCTGGACGCGGAATTAAAACCCCTGGCGCCACCTGCAATTCAATATTGTGGAAGCCTTTCTTGCCTACGAGATAGGCAATCGGTTCACCATTGAGGCGCTTGGCTTCAAGCTCCTTCCATTTGGCAAGGGCATCTGCGCTGAGCCTCATCTCATCCTGAGAGATTACGGCTGAGCGGGGTAGTTGATAGTGTTGCTCTAGTACATGGGCAAGTAATAGGCGTGCTTCGCTTTGGGGAAGAGTAGAGTTACGCAACAAGTCACGCAAAGATAAATCAGCACTCATCAAAGTTTAGTTATCGCCCAGTGCGGCAAGTAATTCGGCTTGATGTTCAGAGGCAAGAGCATTGCAGAGGTCATCTATGTCGCCATCCATCATGGCATCAATCTTATAGAGGGTGAGATTAATGCGGTGATCACTAATGCGTCCCTGTGGAAAGTTATAAGTACGAATGCGATCGCTACGATCGCCAGAGCCAACAAGCGATTTACGAGTTTGGGCCTCTAGGGCATGCTTTTCACGTTGGCGTGCATCCATGATGCGCGATACCAATACCTTCATTGCTTGTTCACGATTTCGATGTTGGCTGCGATCATCTTGACACTCAACGACAGTGCCAGTGGGTAGGTGGGTAATGCGTACTGCAGAATCAGTTTTATTAATATGCTGGCCACCAGCGCCAGAGGCGCGGAAGGTGTCGATGCGCAGTTCTGCGGGATTAATTTTGACAGCCTCTAATTCGTCAGCCTCAGGCATGACGGCTACTGTACAAGCAGAAGTATGAATACGTCCTTGCGTTTCAGTTTGGGGAACACGTTGCACGCGATGACCACCAGATTCAAATTTGAGTCGTGAATAGACTGATTGCCCAACTAAGCGTACAACAACTTCTTTGTACCCACCTAGATCAGATTCAGCGGAGCTAACGATTTCTACTTTCCAGCCCTGACGTTCCGCAAAGCGGGTATACATACGCAATAGATCTCCTGCAAATAAGGCACTCTCATCACCACCTGTGCCCGCACGGATTTCTAAAAACACATTACGTTCGTCATTTTCATCTTTGGGAAGTAGGAGTGTTTGCAGGATCCCTTCAAGCTCTTCCATCACTACTGTTGCTTGCTTTTGCTCATCATCGGCAAAGTCCTTCATTTCCGGATCC
>JABMMT010000227.1 GCA_013205155.1 Betaproteobacteria bacterium
ATGGGAACTGCATCTGCCAGCACAGTTGGTACTGCAGCTACCACAGCAGCCGTTGCTAATCCTGCTACAGCTGCAAGTGTTGCCTCTACTGTAACCACTGGTAAATCTCCGCTAGAACATGCCACTTCTGCTGCGACTAAGAAGGACTGTAGTTTATTTAATCTAGTTGGCGGAAAAGCGATATGTGTAGATATTGCTATGCCGGGTATTACGGATAAAAGCGAACTCTATTGGGGTCCAGCAGATCTTGCGCCACTGAATCCAAAGTAGCGATGAAAATTTTGAGAAGTCTTGTCTAACTAAGTGATATGAGATCACTAGTCAGGGTCTTACCCCAGGAGATTCGAGAGGCATACCCCGTGCACGCCACATTAAATATAATTCAAGCTGCGCCATCTCTGTAGACCCATACTCAAATTGCTGAGCTCGCACGCCACTCATGCAGTTACGTAAACGCCGCTGTAAAGATCCCAAGGTTTGCCATTCCAAGCGATAAATAGGATAGGCATTGGGGTGACCTTGGGGAATCAAACTTCCACCTAATTTAAGTCCTGCTCTGTCCTCATGACACTGCGCGCAAGATAAGTTAAGTTGTCCCATTCTTTGGTTAAACCAATCGCGCCCCTTTTGTAAAGATTCTTGATTGGCTGGTGTTTCTTTCACTGTAATCGGCATGCCTTTTGATTGGATAGCAATCACGGCAGTTAATGCTAAAAGCTCTTTACTTTCATAGTTAAGCTTTGCTGCGCCTTGTCGATTTTCTCTACATTGATTGATTTGACCTTCAAGGGTTTGTAGTTTTCCATTCATTATTTTAGGAAATTTAGTCGCAACACCTCGCATCGACTTTTTGACATCACCATGACAGCTGAGACAACTCTTATTCTTTGTGCCTAGCTGTGTATTCCATAAGCTTTCACCGTCTCCCACCCAAAACAATGCAGGATTTAAGCTAGAGTCATCTTGCATAGCCTTATTCTCAGCCGACATTAATTCATAGCTTGATTGTTGCTTTTTGGAATGAGCATCTGGTGCTGCATATACTGCTGGTGAGGTAGATAGCAGAGCGCAATAGGCGCCCAAGAGGTAAAAGGCTAGTTGCTGTTTCACGAAACCGTAATTCGTGCCCGATTCACTGCCTCATAACCATCATCACCTACCCACTTAAACACTAGCTCACCACTTTCTTCTGCAACGGTCGTGAAGATGATTAATGGATTAGCACCAATACCTGCATAGAAATCGGCCTTGAACACTTCTACATTGTTATAAGTGCACGTAAATACACGGATGATATCGCGGGGTATGAGTTTTCCACTCTCGGTATAACGAAAACCAGACTCCATATCATGTTGTGCAATTGCCCGAATCTCAATAATGGAGCCCTTCTTTGCCTGGGCAGGCACTGTAAGAGAAGTGCGTGATGTTTTACTCATACCATCTCCGTGCATGCAGAAAGCGTAACTAGGGTTTCAGCTGAGCCCTGCCAAAAACTCCCATCATTCATTTGGGCTATAGCCCAGACCAGCTGACTATCAGCAAGACGCACCCGAGTCGTGAGGTTGGCCTTACCAGAGCGAGGTGTCAGGTACGCCGTAAAGATATTAGGAACAGGGTTGCCCTCGGCCACTATATGAATAGACTTGACGTAATTATTGGCCGTCATCGGACTCTCAACAGTAACCTTTAAGACGACTAAATTACCGTTTTCAACTAATGGCGGGATGATCAATTTCACTCGACCCTCCTTGATTGCTGCTCCACCAGTAATCGTTTTTATTGCCGCATGCGCATCTTCAGGCTTGGCAAATACTGTGCCGGGGCTAAACCATACGCCAACTGCAATTAATCCAAGGTCTTGGATGCGCCTTAACCACTGTCGCCTTTTGATTGTGAAAGGAAGATTGAATTTCATTGTCATTACATGCTCTGCTTATTAAGACTTGCTAAGAAAGCCACCACATCCTCAATCTCTTGCTCATTCAATATGGATTGGCCAATAAATTTAGGTGCTACGCGTTGAAGATTTTGTGCTTTGTAATAGGTCGGCATGATCGTACCAGAATTAAATCGACTTGCATCGATGATTCGCGCCCTTAACTGGGAGGCAGTTAGCCTTCCCGCACTAATGGTCAAGTCAGGCGCTAAATTGCCCTGAAAACGCTCCTCAGGAAAAGGGCCACTATGACACAACAGACATAGTCCTGTTTGACGGCTGGCAACGATTGATCGCCCTCTGACTGGATCACCCGGAGATGCAGTCAGGGATTCAATCAGTAAATCCCCTCCCGTGGTTTGCGCGCGCACAGAGCTAAGACTGAGGATGACTAGTAACAGCGATACTAGTACATACCTCATTCTCATCGTAGCCATTTCACAGTACTGCTGTTAGACCAGCTTAATACCGCTGTTTTTCAAAGGCACAGTCCGCAAGCGTTTACCAGTTGCACGATAAATAGCATTGAGCACTGCTGGCGCTGCTACTGCAATCGTTGGCTCACCTACACCACCCCAGTCCTTGCCACCACCTTGAATAGTGATGGTTTCAACTTTAGGCATTTGATAGAGGCGAATGGAGTTAAAGGTGTCAAAGTTCTTCTGCACCACAGCACCTTGCTCAATCGTAATTTCTTCTTCAAATAGCGCTGATAAGCCATACATAAATGAACCAGAGACCTGACGAGCAACCTGTGCAGGATTAACAACATAACCTGGATCAGTTGCAGCAACAATACGATGAATCTTCACATCAGTCCCATTGGTGACAGATAGCTCACAGGCTGCAGCTACATAACTGCCAAAGGATCGCATTTGAGCAACGCCACGATAAACACCAGGTGCAGCTGGCTTAGTCCAGCCAATCCCATCAGCTACAGCATTCAATACTGCAACTGCTCGCGGGAACTCTTTCATGTGTTTGCGACGAAACTCGATCGCATCCATGCCAGTAGCTTCAGCCATTTCATCCATAAAGGTTTCAATAAAGATTGCGTTTTGATTAACGTTCACGCCTCTCCAAAAACCAGGAGGCACATGCGTATTGCGCATTGCATGATCAACCCTCAAATTGGGGAAACTATATGTAATGGCATGCTCACCTAGAGGCTCAAGACCTTGAAAGGTAACAGGATCTTTACCTTTGTTTGCCGCTACTACTGCAGGCCTCACCGCAGCCAAAATAGATTGACCGGACAAACGGATATTTAAAGCTGTGACGTTTTTCTGATCATCAATAGCCGCTGTCATCTTACACATCGTCACTGGGTGATAGCGGCCCTGGGTCATATCCTCTTCACGAGTCCAAATCAATTTGATTGGCGTACCAGGCATTTGCTTGGCAATATTGACTGCTTGAGTGGTGTAATCTTGAAAAGCACCACGACGACCGAAGCCACCACCTAAGTTAACTTTATAAGCATTACATTTTTCAGCAGGTAGTCCAGAAGCAGCAATCACTGCCGCCAATGAGGCTTCACCGTCTTGAGTTGGCACCCATGCCTCACAAGAATCTGCCGTCCACTTTGCCGTAGCAGTTTGTGGTTCGAGAGTCGCATGATTTAAAAATGGATAGAAGTAAGTTGCCTCGATAGTCTTGGAAGCTCCAGTGATAGCTGCTTTGACATCACCATTGGTATTGTGAACAAAAGTATCTTCTGCATTTAGGCCATCTTCAAGCATCTTCTTGATCGAAGCGCTGGATACATTGCCATTCGCGCCGTTATCATAAACAATATTCACTTGATCTAAAGCAGTTTTAGCCTGCCAGAAAGTATCGGCAACCACTGCTACTGCAGTATCACCCACTTGCACTACTTTCTTAACGCCCTTCATGCTCAAAGCTTTACTAGCATCGTAGCTCTTGACCTTGCCACCAAATACTGGTGACTCTTTAATGGTAGCCACCAACATACCAGGTAGCTTTAAGTCAATTGCATAAACCTGGCGACCAGTAACCTTATCTGCCGTTCCGTCAATTCGATTGACTGATTTACCAATTAGCTTCCACTCTTTTGGATCTTTTAAAGGAACTTCTTTTGGCACTTCTAACTGAGATGCCGCAACAGATACCTTACCAAAAGTGGTTTTACGTCCTGAAGGGGTATGAGTAATAACGCTATTCAAGGCCACACACTCAGAAGCAGGCACATTCCATTGATTAGCTGCCGCTTGAACTAGCATCATTCGCGCTGCCGCACCACCTTTGCGTACATACTGCTCCGATGTTCGAATGCCTCGGCTGCCCCCAGTAGAGTAACTGCCCCATACTTTATTGCGCTTGAGATTTTCCGCAGGCGATGGATAGTCATAAGAAACTTTTTTCCAATCACATTCGAGCTCTTCAGCAACCATTTGCGCCAAACCAGTGATCGTGCCCTGACCCATTTCTGAGCGCACAATACGAACGATCACATCATCGTTTGGCTTTACCACCACCCACACGCCAATTTCTGGTGTGATTAGCGGAGTCATGGCAGTCGTACCAGTTCCAATTGCAGCGTTGGCCGCAGAGATAAAAGAAAGATCAAAACCAATTGCAAGACCAGTAGCAACAGTACTAGAACCAACAATAAAGTGACGACGGGAAGTATTTGTATTAGTAGTCATTTCGATTCCCTTAGGCTTTGCTGACGGCATGAATGGCTGCACGGACTTCTTGGAAAGTTCCACAACGGCAGATATTAGTAATCGCTGCGTCAATTTGTGCGTCAGTCGGTTTTGGACTATTGCGCAAAAGAGCTGTAGTTGCCATCACCATGCCAGATTGGCAGTAGCCACACTGTGGGACTTGGTTATCAACCCAGGCTTTTTGGACTTTCGAAAGTTGACCATTTTTTTCTAGGCTTTCAATCGTTTCGATTTTCTTGCCTTGGGCAGCAGACACCGGAATAGCACAACTACGTATCGCCTGACCATCGAACAGCACCGTACAAGCACCACAAGTACCGATTCCGCAACCATATTTAGTGCCGGTAAGGCCAACCTGCTCACGAATAACCCACAGTAATGGTGTATTGGGATCTACGTCAATCTTGTATTTCTTGCCGTTGATGTTTAAATCGGCCATGAATGCTCTCCTATTGGTTTTTTTAATCTAGAAATTCTTCTACTGAGAATGAATCTCTGCTTTTATACCCTACTGATGTTGTGCTTATCTTAACGAAGAATTAAGTTATTGCATTGCAATATAAATGGGGCGCAGTAAGATCAAAGAATGATTTTCGGTCTTGTCCAAATCCTGCTTTTTCAAAGTCTTGGCGAATTAATCTCTCAATTTTTATTGCCTACCCTTCCAGGCCCTGTCATTGGC
>JABMMT010000228.1 GCA_013205155.1 Betaproteobacteria bacterium
ACTGGAATTTGCATATCAAAGCAAATCCTTAGAACTTGGGTAACTTGCTCTTCTGTTTCAGGCAAAGCTACTGCTAGAGGCATACGGCGATAAGCTGCTAACCCATCGCACTCATAGGGGATTGTGTCCTCAGGCTCCCATAGCAGAGCATGCTCTGGGAGGATAGGGCGTAAGGCAGAAACGAGTCTGGACTGAAGTGCGCTGATGGCAGCTATATCTGGGGGCGGGGTTACCATATTCATAAGAACATTTTAGCCACTTACCTATAATTAAGCTTATGGGAAATCGATTATCAAAAATAGCCACCAGAACTGGTGATTCAGGCATGACTGGTCTAGGTGACGGAAGTCGCGTAGAAAAGGACCATTTGCGGGTTTGCGCTATGGGGGACGTCGATGAGTTGAATTCTGAAATCGGCGTTTTGATGACCGAACAGATCCCTGAAAGCATTGCCCCAGAGCTACAAGAGCTGTTTTTGCAGATCCAGCATGATTTATTTGATTTGGGTGGTGAGCTTTGTATCCCGAATTACAAGCTCCTCAAACCTGAGCATGTTGCCCAATTAGATGTCTGGCTCGAAAAGTACAACAAGCAACTACCCCCACTAACTGAATTTATTTTGCCAGGCGGAACACGTGCTGCTGCGCAAGCTCATGTTTGCCGCACAGTGTGCAGAAGGGCTGAACGCTCGATTGTCCGTTTGGGTTGGGCTGAGCCCTTGTATGACTCTCCACGTCAGTATGTCAATCGCCTCTCAGATTTATTATTTGTTTTATCACGGATACTGAATCGTGCTGCAGGTGGTAGTGATGTGCTGTGGAAGCATGAAAAAAAAGAGACTAAATAATTTAGTCTCTTTTCTAGTGCCCACTCATTAATTTTTAGGGTTACTTTTTCTTACTTCTACGCTTCTTCACAGCATCAGCAAGACGCTCAAGTACTTTTACTGAGTCATCCCAGTTAATGCACGCATCAGTAATGCTCTTGCCATATTCCAGTTTGGCAGGATCATCTTTTCCAGGTGTAAATTTTTGTGCGCCATCATGAAGATGACTTTCGACCATGACACCAAAAATTTGGTGGGATCCAGACTCAATTTGCTCGGCAATATTGTCAGCAACTATGATCTGACGCTCATACTTTTTACTGGAGTTTGCGTGAGACAAGTCGACCATTAAACCAGCTGGAAGCTTGGCAGCTGCTAGCTCTGCACACGCGGTCTGGACGAATTGTGCTTCATAGTTAGGTTCTTTACCGCCGCGCAAAATCACGTGACAGTCTTTATTGCCCTTGGTTTCCACTACAGCGACTTGACCATTCTTATGAATAGAAAGAAAGTGGTGCGGACGACTTGCAGCCTGTATAGCATCCGTTGCAATTTTGATGTTGCCATCAGTACCATTTTTAAAACCAATTGGAGTTGATAAACCAGATGCCAGTTCACGATGTACTTGGCTTTCGGTAGTGCGTGCACCAATAGCGCCCCAAGAAATCAGATCAGCAATATATTGTGGAGAAATCACGTCAAGGAATTCACTACCTGCCGGCATACCAAGACGATTAATTTCTATCAGGACTTGGCGGGCAAGGCGCAGACCTTCTTCGATGCGATAGCTCTCATCTAAATAAGGGTCATTGATTAAGCCCTTCCAACCAACTGTGGTGCGTGGCTTTTCAAAATAGACCCGCATCACAATTTCTAATTCTCCAGCAAAACGCTTACGCTCTGCTAAGAGGCGATGGCAGTATTCCAACGCTGCTCTTGGGTCATGAATCGAGCAGGGACCGATGACGATGAGTAAACGATCATCTTTGCCATGAATAATGTCTCGAATCTTCTTTCGGGTTTTGCTAATCAGTGCTTCCGTTGGAGTGCCTGAAATAGGAAAAAAACGAATCAAGTGCTCTGGCGGAGGCAGAATTGAAATATTGTGAATACGTTGATCGTCAGTATCCGAGGTCTTATCAACGGCGGAGTACCAATTAGCGGGATTAGTGTTGTGTTGGCTCATACGACTATTTTAAGCCGTAATTAGGCAATACTAGGCAGTTCCGCCCACCGTAAGGCTGTCAATCCTTAGGGTGGGCTGGCCAACACCCACTGGAACGCTCTGCCCCTCCTTGCCGCAAACCCCCACGCCGCTATCTAATTTGAGGTCATTGCCGATCATGGAAACCTGTTTTAGGGACTCTGGTCCGCTGCCGATGATGGTGGCCCCTTTGACTGGATATTGAATTTTTCCGTTTTCTACCCAATAGGCTTCAGATGCAGAAAAAACAAATTTTCCGCTAGTAATGTCCACCTGACCACCCCCAAAATTGACCGCATACAGGCCCCTTTTAATACTGGCCACAATTTCTTGTGGATCATCTTTGCCGGCCAACATATAAGTATTGGTCATGCGTGGCATCGGTAATGAAGCAAAACTTTCTCTGCGGCCATTACCCGTAAGCGGCATCTTCATCAGGCGCGCGTTCAGGCTATCTTGAATATAGCCCTTCAAAATACCATCTTCAATTAAGGTAGTGCATTGGGTGGGCGTACCTTCATCATCAATATTGAGTGAGCCCCTGCGACCTGATAGCGTCCCATCATCAACCACAGTGACACCCTTAGCCGCCACACGTTGACCAATACGTCCAGCAAAGGCAGATGAACCTTTACGGTTGAAGTCACCCTCCAGACCATGACCAACTGCTTCATGGAGTAAGACGCCTGGCCAACCTGGACCCATGACTACGGTCATCGGTCCAGCAGGAGCAGGTCGTGAATCTAAGTTAGTTAGGGCACCATCTACCGCTTCATCAACATAACGATTGATCAGTGCAGCATCAAAGTATTGATAATCGTGACGCGCTCCGCCACCAGAGGAGCCGGATTCACGCCGACCGTTTTGTTCAGCAATGACATGAACTGAGACACGGACTAATGGACGAATGTCAGCGGCTAGTAATCCATCGGCACGCACGACTAAGATCACATCAAATTCACCAGCCAAACTTGCCATCACTTGAATAATGCGAGGATCACGGGCTTTTGCACGTCGCTCAATGCTTTCAAGAAGCGCAATCTTTTCTTTGGGTTGTAAAGAGTCTAGAGGATTGATATCGGAATAGAGTTTGTTCGAGAGGGGATTAAAGAGTTTGCTGGCAACGGCTTGTTTGCCACCTTCTGGCCCGATAACGCGTGTTGCCTTCGCTGCTTTATTGAGCGCTTCTAAATTAATTTCATCAGAATAAGCAAAGGCAGTCTTATCGCCATAAATTGCACGTACCCCAACGCCTTGATCAATATTGAAGCTGCCAGATTTCACAATGCCTTCTTCAAGGCTCCAGCTTTCGCTACGGGTGTGTTGAAAGTACAGATCGGCATCGTCTAGGCGATGTGTAAACATATCGCTAAAAGTACGATGAAGATCTTGTTCTGTGAGTCCCGTGGGTTCTAGCAAAATTGATTTCGCTACTTTCAGGAGATCGGCTTGTTTTTTAGCTTTGGTCCAATGATTTGGAAACAGTGCTTCTGGTGCATTCATTGATTAGAAAAATCTTTCGGTGATTTAAAGCTTTCGATGGGTCAGTGCAGGTAACTTAGAGCGTACCTCGTTTAATTTATCTTTGCACAATACCCCAGAAATAAAACCTTCACCTTCAGGGAGATTGGCAAAAACATCGCCCCAAGGGTCAATGAGCATGCTATGCCCCCATGTACGCCGTTGATTGAGGTGGGTACCGCCCTGAGCTGAAGCCAGAACGTAGCATTGATTCTCAATCGCCCGTGCACGCAGCAGAATTTCCCAATGGTCTTTACCCGTCGTATAGGTAAAAGCCGCAGGAATAATATGGCAATCCACTTGACCTAAGGCCCTGTAAAGCTCTGGAAAACGCAGGTCATAGCAGATGCTCAGTCCAAAAATCCACTCTTGTGTACCGATAGCAATCTTTAGTACGGCTGGCTCATTGCCCGCTTCAATCGTTTCAGATTCTTGATAGCGCTCAGTTTCAGTCTGAAATCCAAATAAATGAATTTTGTCGTAACGCGCAATCGTCTCACCATGTGGATTGAAGACTAGAGTGGTGTTCAGTACTTTTTGTGGGTCACCAGCCTCCAAGGGAATAGTTCCTGCAACTAAATAAATTCCATTATCTTTTGCAATTGCCGAAAGTTGTGCCTGAATAGGGCCATTTCCAAAGGGCTCTCGAGCTTGAACCTTATCGGTATCTTTTAAGCCCATCAAGCAAAAATATTCAGGTAAGACAGCAAGCTGAGCGCCTTCTTCAGCTGCAACTTTAATTAATCTAGCAGCCGTATTGAGGTTCTCCTGTAGCACGGGAGTCGATACCATTTGGATAGACGCGATCTTAATATCGGTAAAATTTTCACTATGATTCATGATGGAGGTGACGAACTGTTCGATGCGGGTTTGCTTTGTTCTTTTAAAAGATCCTTACTACGAATCTTATCCATAGTCTCTGAGTCGATAGGTTGTCCTTGTTGATTCAAGGGAATCACCTCAGGATTTTTCCAAGACCCCTGAACCAAATAGTCTGATTGAAAATTACGGTTAATTTGACTGGTAATTAGATATTGCCCAATGAGAGCGCTTAAACCAATAATGGGGTTAATCGCAAAAGCAGCTAATGAACCAGCTGTTGCATCAATAGTAGGGAAGATGGTAATTCGTAAATCTTGAGTTTGTTTCGGAATGTTAATTTGACCATTCATCGCGACACGAGCCTGATTCAGTTCTATCTTAAATTGCTTTGCCTGCGCAATGCCTTGATTGATGTCAAAACTGCCGTTAATCGAGTTGAAGCTAGTTCCCTTGGCTGCAATATTTCCAACGCTACCTTGTAAATCAAGAGTGGCGAATTTCAGCAGACTTTGTAAGCTCAAAACATCCAGAAGTTGAGCGCCACTGGTATCAACATCTAACAGTCGACCTTTTATCAGATTTAAATTTGCCTGACCTTTTAGAGAGTCGAATTGTGGGTTAAATGGTGAGCCATCCCACTCAACCGCTGCATTCACTTTACCTTGCCCGCCCTCAACTAATTTTTTATCACTCCAGTGAGTAATGAGTTGTCCGGCATTCTTCACATCCATATCAAAGTTGAGTTGGGTATGCTCAGATTGATTTTGGCTAGCACCACTCCACTGGCCAGTAATTTTGGATTCACCTTCGGGGTTAATGGTTTGAATGGAGTCAATCGTGAGTGCGTTATTGCCTGAGATAGTCTTGATTTTGAATTGACCAAGATTTGCCTTGAACCAAGAAAAATCCTCTATCGATAAATCGAGACTAGGAATGCTGTCAGGACCGCGCGTCGTCTGATTTGATGTATTACTGGCAGTGGGCTTAATCAATTCAGTTGGTACATCTGGCACGTGTAGGCGACTGAATATTCCAGAAAGTATGCCGTTAGGATTTGCTTGGTTAGCGCCTTGGTACTGAATCTGCCCATTAATCTGAGGCGCATTAATACGCATTTGTAACGCACTGTGCTGCTGACTGGCGGAAATATTTAAATCCTCCCATATTCGATCAATCAAGGTTAATTTTTTCACTTGCGCTGTTATTTCTAGACTGTTAGCGCTGGAATCATCTGCCTTGGTTTGAACATTATTTTTATCTTGATGCCCAAAAAAATCAATCCAGGAATCTACATCCAGTTCATTAGCGACTAAATTTAAATTAAACCCTTGTTGCGAAAGAATGGCTGGGGCGCCGACTCCAAGGGCTGAGCGTACCTCACCATCCTGATTGAGTTCGCCTTGTATAGCGAAGACATCTCCAAGATTACCGATCCAGCTAGCATCCGCAGATCCTGCTTGAGTCGTGGGGTTAGTCTTAATGGTGACTTGACCCAAGAGGGGAGCCCCTTTCAGCTTTTGAGCCGGTATTGGCGCAGCGCTTGCCCAGTCGCGCAGATCAAATTTTAGGTTGGTTTCGCTTCCAGACTTATTAAAACTCAGAACACCTTCATATTTAGCGGCACCACTCATCGCATCAAGCAGGGAAACGGACTCAGACTTCACCGCATTGGAAAAATAATCTCTAATAAAATTTGCAGAAATATCGCCGACAATACTGTAGTTCTGAGCGCCTGCAGATGATGGTGCTGTAGCAATCTTGAGATTACCTCCTAAGAATTTGGCACTCACATCTTCAAACTGAGGGTTGATATCGGTAATCCGAATTTTTCCTTTAAGGTTTTCAAGGGGTGGAAAACTGGCCCATTGCGCATTATTACCAGGCAAATTGAGTTTGATATCAACTTTAGTGTCCTCGTTGCCTGAAAGGGGAATTTTTAAGCCCAGCTCAATACTGGTATTACCAGTTACGCGTAAATTCTTTTCAAGGCTAGCCTGCTTTTTCCCTACTGGTGAAGCAAATAAATATTCCAGCATTTGAGGTGCTTCACCTTGGACGTTGCCATTGACGGAGAGCACTAATTGCTTAGCGCTAACACTTGGAATTTCGGCATGAAATTGACTCATTGCAACTTGTTTGTAATTACCTTGACTAATGTCTACGGTAAATAACTCATTTTGCATAGCGATGAGTCCATTGACATTAGTAAATGCAGACCATACTCCTTGATTGCTTGGTAGGGTAGGTAGAGGGCTATAGGTCGCCGCAGTGATCGGTAGATTAAAAGTAAATTCCCCAGTGCTGCCTTTAGGAAAAGGGATTTTGTTTGGATCACCTTTAATATGCAGCTTACCCTTCTGGATATCGCCTGCACTGAACGCTTTGCTTAGATAGTAATGAGTATCTTTATCCATATTGATCGGAAGATAGCGGTGCGCAGTAGCAAGTTTAGCTGTTGGAAAGTCCATGTCTAATGACATTAGGTCGGCTTGACCTTTGCCCCCAAGCACATAATTGAGATCGAGTTTCGTTGTTATTTCTGAGTTACTTAAGGCTAGATCTTTAGCAGTCACAACCCAATTACCTTTTGTTTTCACCCAAGAAATTTGGCCTTTGGCAAGATCCAATTTAATTTTAGGATCCGCAAGGAGATCATTGACTTCTAAGCCTAGGTTATTCGAGTCGACAGTAAAGCTGCCCTGATTTTGATTGCTAGAAATAAATCCAGAAAGATTACTTACCGAAGGCATAGATTTATTCACGCCCGTGAAGCTTAGATTGATGAGTTTGCCGCTCACCGTGAAATCTAATTTATTCGATTTGAACCAATTGCCGGGTAGCTT
This sequence comes from Betaproteobacteria bacterium, assembly GCA_013205155.1. GTDB lineage: Bacteria > Pseudomonadota > Gammaproteobacteria > Burkholderiales > Burkholderiaceae > Polynucleobacter. The sequence continues at coordinate 7,217 of JABMMT010000228.1, forward strand.
GAGAGTGGAAAGCGCCGATTTACTTTCTGACCAGTTGATGTCTAAGTTCTGGAGCTCACCATTGGCCTGAGAGTCTTTGATCCAGCGCTGTACTTTTTTAGAGAGCGGAAGATTAAGGGCAAATAAAGCAATATCTTTTACTAATATTTTTGGAGAAGAAAAGCCAAATTTCTTAATTTCACCATCAGCCCCAGGTGGTTGCCAGCGGAACGTCATTGGGCTAAGATTTACTAGCGCAGTATTTTTAGCGCTTTGAGCATCTCTCCAAGCAAGGGTTTTAGTATTAATAGAAATCATGCCATCAATATTTTCTTGAGTCAGATTAGTCTCTACCCTTCCAAAGACAATGGCGTTTTCTTCTTTTGATAATTGCACTACTAGATTATCAGCAGCAAAATAAATCTCTCCACCATCTGGCTTACCGTTATCAATATTTAATTTTCCTTTTGAGCTGGCGCTACCCTCTAGAGCTTTAGGGCGGAGCTTGAACTCCTTGGCGATTTGAGTGAGATTGAGATTAGTAAAGTCCCACTCGATAGCGCCAATCCAATGGCGCCAATTACCCGCTTGCCCAGTAAGGCGTTGTGCAAAATTAACTTTAACTTCTACAGGGCCAGTAGTCCATGGTGTAGTAGCAGTCAGCACGCCTTGATGCTTACGGAAGCCATTCCTTAGGGTGAGGTTCCCAATATCAATAGTGCTTAACTGCTTTTGACTTTTTTGATCATCCCAAAATAATTTGACATCATTAATCTGAATATCATTTTGTGCAAATAGCCAGTTTTCAGCTGAATAATCATTAGGCTGACTATGAATTGGTAATCCCGCTATGGTGATTAGCCCTTTGCTATCACGACGAACATCAATTTGCGCACCCTTTAAGTTCAGCACATGAAAATAGGGTCCAAGGTGATATAAAGAATTCCAGCTAAGTTCACCATTAATTTTTTCAACGAATAATAAAGGCTTAGATGGATCTGCTCCGTTGAAGCGTAGTCCTTCAACTTCAAAGTTGGGTCGAATTCCAGTCCAAGCGACTTCTAACTTATCCATAGAAACGTTGGCTCCAATACGAGCACTAAGTAATTTTTCAATGCTTACTTTTGATTTTTCAATTTGAGGCCAAAGAATGAAACGAATTCCGAGGTGCCCAATTACAAATAAAGCTACTACTAGAGCAAGCAAAA
>JABMMT010000229.1 GCA_013205155.1 Betaproteobacteria bacterium
CTTGATCTAATTTTTTCCAAGCATCTTGATAGCTTGCCTTTGCTTCAGCATTTTTCTTTTGCACTAAGTACCAATCACCACGCCGCTCAAGCCATAGGGCCTCAAATCCCTGAATAGGCTTTTCCTTCAGGATCTGATCAGCCTCAGCAAAATTTTGGTCGCCTCCCTGCTCTATTAGTTGCGAGACAAGGCGCAGTTTTGCCAATGCTAAGTAAGCATCATTAGAAGCATTTTTGGCAGCCCATCTTAAATACTCAATCGCCTTGGCACTATCACCAGCATCGGAAGCAACTCTAGCAGCTACTAAGCTAGACATCGCAGCGTAAGAAGTGCGAGCAAAGTCTTTTTGTAGGTCATTGGCGGCGCGCAAGGTCAGATCTTTATCTCCCTTAGCAATTGCAGAGACCATCGTTTCATAGAGTTTAGAGGCCTCTGTAGCTTGATTATTGAGCCACCAGTAATAAGCACTATAGGCTGCATAAGCAAATAAAACCGCTGTCAAAACTCCAGCAATCAAGTTACGATATTTTTGCCAAAAATCTTTCAGTTGGTCTATCTGATCTTGTTCTTGTAAATCTAAAGGCATATCAATCCAAACTCATTTATTGGTCATTATTTTTAGGGCTAGGCTCATTCTATTCGGGGGCGCCGACAATTGCTTCCATTACGGCCTCTAGTAGCCCATCTAAAGGAACAGCTTTTTGCTCGCCGCTGGCCCGCAGGTCTTTTAATTGTGCTTCATTCCTAGCCAGTTCATCGGGGCCAATAATGACTGCAAAGGCAGCGCCACTGCTATCTGCCTTCTTCATCTGCGACTTAAAGCTAGCCGAATCACCATCTGGTGGGCAAAAGAGAATGGTGTCAATTCCGGCGCTACGGAGGCGCTCAGCAATAATCATGGCGGTCGTGAGAGTCTCCCCGCCCTGATGCAACACATAAACATCACATTGGGCCAGTGGTGCAGGAAGTGAATTTGAAACTTTCATCAACTCAAGCACGCGCTCCATACCCATAGCCCAACCACAAGCAGGAGCGGCTTTACCACCCATCCGTTCAATTAGGGGGTCATAGCGCCCACCGCCAGCAATCGTTCCTTGTGCGCCAAGCTCATCTGTTATCCATTCAAAGACAGTGAGGTTGTAGTAATCCAAGCCACGCACTAAACGCGGATTGATCTTGCACGGGATATTGTTAGCTTTTAGTAATGCCTGAACCGCATTAAAGTGTTGTAACGATTCATCGCCCAAAAAATCTAATAACTTTGGTGCGCCTTCGATTAATCTCTGCATCTCTGGATTTTTTGTATCCAGAATTCGTAAAGGGTTGCTTAAAAGACGTCGCTGTGAATCCTCATCTAATTGCGCTTGATGCTTTTCAAAATAGGTGACTAAGGCTGTGCGATGCTCTGCACGCTCATGAGCCTGCCCTAAAGAATTAATTTCCAGACGGACACCTATCAAACCAAGCTCATCCCATAGGCGCTGACCCATGAGAATGATTTCTACATCGATATCGGGACCAGCAAAACCCAAAGCCTCAATGCCAAACTGATGAAATTGACGATAACGCCCTCGTTGTGGACGTTCATGACGAAACATTGGCCCCGTATACCAGAGACGTTTTGGCGCTTCATACAACAAATTATTTTCAATCACAGAACGCACTAATGCAGCCGTGCCTTCAGGGCGTAAAGTAAGCTGCTCACCGTTCAATCGATCTTCGAAGGAATACATTTCTTTTTCAACGATATCGGTTACTTCACCAATCCCGCGCTGAAAGACTGCAGTAGCTTCTACTATAGGTGTTCTTAAAAACTCATAACCATAAGCTCGCGTGAGATCACGTAGTACTTGCTCAAGATGTGCCCACTGAGCCGCATCAGCTGGTAACAAATCATTCATGCCACGAACGCCATTGATCTTTTGCGCCTTCTGAGCTTTCGTTTGATTACTTTGATCGGTCATTTTTATTCTTATTTTTATTACACTTTTGCTGCGTAGTTATGCTTGACGTATTTATCAACAATCACCTGAAAATCTTGCGCTATATTGTCACCCCGTAATGTTTTGACCTTGATGCCATCGACAAATACAGGGGCTGCAGGGGCTTCGCCAGTGCCCGGTAATGAAATACCAATATTGGCGTGCTTACTTTCTCCCGGGCCATTAACGATACACCCCATTACAGCCACATTCATATTTTCAACTCCAGGATGTGTTTTTTTCCAGATGGGCATTTGCTGACGCAAATAAGACTGAATATTGGCTGCCAACTCTTGAAAGGTTGTGCTCGTGGTTCTGCCACAACCAGGACATGCAATCACCATTGGCGTGAAATGACGCAAGCCCATCGTCTGCAAAATTTCTTGGGCCACAATGACTTCGTTTTCACGGGGTGCGCCAGGATCTGGAGTCAGTGATACACGGATGGTATCGCCAATACCTTCTTGCAAAAGAATACCCATCGCCGCAGTTGAAGACACAATCCCTTTGCTACCCATACCCGCTTCGGTTAAACCCAAGTGCAAAGGATAATCTGAGCGACGTGATAAATCACGATAGACTGCCACTAAATCTTGAACATTACTCACTTTGCAAGAGAGCATAATTTGATTGGGATTCATTCCCAGTTCTACTGCTTTTTCTGCCGACTGCAAAGCCGACTGAATCAATGCCTCAATCATGACTTCTTGTGCACTCTTAGGATCAGCTAAGGCAGCATTACTATCCATCACATAAGCTAAGAGCTCTTGATCTAAGCTACCCCAGTTCACACCAATCCGAATGGGCTTGTCATATTTGCATGCTGCTTCGATCATCTGGGCAAATTGTGGATCACGCTTTGCGCCTTTGCCTACGTTACCTGGATTAATACGGTACTTAGACAGTGCTTTAGCGCACTCGGGATAGTCTTTGAGTAAGGTGTGCCCGTTGTAATGAAAGTCACCAATCAATGGGACCAAAACATCCATTTTATCAAGCTGCTCACGAATATATGGAACCGCCGCAGCAGCTTCAGGCGTATTGACTGTAATGCGCACCATTTCTGATCCAGCGCGCGCTAATTCTTTTACTTGAATCGCAGTACCCACTGCATCTGCAGTATCGGTATTGGTCATGGATTGAACCCGAACTGGCGCATCACCTCCAACTGTAATGATGTTGGTTTTCCAAGCGACCGTTGCTTGACGTGTTGTGCGTTTAGGGGCGGGACCCAATGGCAAAGTTGGTAAGGCACTCATTAGCTATCCAATTTCTTCAGCCATTCAATGGGCTGCTCTTGTGTATGAATAATCTCTGAATCATGTACTGCACGCTCGCGCACGCGGGTACGATCCACAACATCTCCTGCAAGCTGACCGCAGGCCGCAGCAATATCATCACCCCGAGTCTTGCGCACAGTCGCTACCATGCCAGCATCTAAAAGAATACTTGCAAATGCACTAATACGCTGTGCGGAAGAGCGCTTAAGCTCAGACTCAGGAAATGGATTAAAAGGAATCAGGTTCACCTTACACTTAATATTTTTGAGAAGACGCACCAATTCTTTAGCTTGAATATCTGAGTCATTGATGCCATCCAGCATGCAATACTCAAAAGTTAAAAAATCTCTTGGCGCAAAAGGTAGGTAACGCTCGCAGGCAGCTAGTAATTCGCGTAGCGGATATTTTTGATTCAGTGGCACAAGCTGATCTCGCAATGCATCGTTGGGCGCATGCAATGACACTGCAAGTGCTACTGGGCAGTCTTGCGCTAAACGATCAATCATTGGCACTACACCCGATGTAGAAACAGTGACTCGTCGACGTGATAAGCCGTAAGCCCTATCATCGAGCATCAAATGTAAGGCTGACACCACATTATCGTAATTGAGTAAAGGTTCGCCCATACCCATCATCACCACATTAGAAATGACACGACCAGTGTGCTCCCAGCCAGGGGTTGGAAATTTTTCAATTCTGCGGACGGCTTCAGGATCATTGCGCAAAAGATGCTCAGCAAACCATAGTTGACCAATGATTTCACCAGAAGTGAGATTACGTGAGAATCCTTGGTATCCAGTGGAGCAAAAGCGGCAGTTGACTGCACAACCCGCCTGCGAAGAAATACACAAAGTGCCGCGATCATCCTCGGGTATGAATACAGACTCCACCGCATTCCCAACACCTACGTCCAGTAGCCACTTGCGTGTTCCGTCTGCGGCGTGTTCATCTTTGATAACGGGGAGAGAAAGTACCTCTGCTTTGTCTAACAAAGTCGCTCTAAAGCTTTTTGCCAGATCACTCATGTCATTAATGTCGGATACACCACGCTGATGTATCCACTGCATGAGTTGTTTTGCCCTAAAGGGCTTTTCATTCAAGCCCGCGACATACGCTGCCATTTGGTCAGCGTCAAAATCTAAGAGATTTACACGCGGGGAGTTCAATGCGCCTACTTATAAATAAATAGGGGTTGATTAACGATTGAAAACATTCATGCCAGGGAAGAAAAAAGCCACTTCCACTGCAGCAGTTTCAGGCGCATCAGAGCCATGAACTGCGTTTGCATCAATGCTGTCAGCAAAGTCAGCACGGATAGTGCCTTTGTCTGCCTTCTTAGGATCGGTCGCGCCCATCAAATCGCGGTTTTTAGCGACTGCACCTTCACCTTGTAATACTTGAATCATGACTGGGCCAGAAATCATAAAACTCACCAAATCTTTGAAGAAAGGACGATCTTTATGAACACCATAGAATTGCTCTGCTTCCGATTGGGAAAGATGAGCCATTTTGGACGCGATAATCTTCAAACCAGCAGATTCAAAACGATCATAGATTTTGCCGATGACGTTTTTAGCGACAGCATCAGGTTTGATAATAGATAGGGTGCGTTCAATTGCCATTCAAGACTCCAATAGTGATTTCAAAGATTTTTGTGAAATAAGCCTCAATTGAGAGGGAAAATGGTCTATAACCCCATCCTATTTCGACGATCCCCGAATTATACCTTGCCCGACCATATTTACCCCTATATAAGTAGGGCTAAGCCA
>JABMMT010000230.1 GCA_013205155.1 Betaproteobacteria bacterium
CATACACATTGCCCGAGGATTTAAAGGCGATGAGTTGTCGCTCAGTTCCTTCCCAGCCAACTCATCTGCACTCGAGCGGAGCTCTCGCTCCTACTGCCTCTGCCATTGGGCTAACGGATCAGAGCAGACCCCCCATTGCTAAATTCTTACGCTCAGGGTTGTGTACTAGGCACTTAGAAATATCTCCTAATGAAGCCTAAGATGGAGATATGCCAAAAAGATGGAAAATCCTAACCATCCTAATTTTGCTCACCACTTTAAGTATTGGTATCACCCCGTCATTTGCTGCTTCAATATTGGGGGGTAAATGTACGAAGGTAAATACCTTTACTCAAATTGGTAATAAGGTTGCAATTTGTTCAAAAAATGGATCAAAGTTGAATTGGATACTCGTCACACCCGCACAGAAAATCATTTATCAGAAGCAACAACTTCAGATTTTAGTGGCAGATAGAAAAAAGACTCTTACTGATATTCAAAGTGTAAAAAATCAATATACAAACTTGATAAATGTAATCGCAATTCTGAATACGGATTTGATTAGTACCAAAAAATTACTAATAGAAAACGCTAGGAATCAACTAATTGATTTACAAAAGCAAAAAGAAACTACTCAACAAGCGAAAATTACAGATCAAAACAATTTGACTAGTATTATAAATTCCATCAATAGCGCACAGACTAGTATTAATTCATTGCAAAACCAGATTAGTAGTCAACAAAATGTTGTCAGTTATTCAAAAATCAATAATGATTCTTCATATAATGCGTATGTATCCGCTAAAGCCCAGTCTGATTACCTTTCATACTCGTATCAAAGAGCACTGAGTGACAACAGTGCAATGTTATCAGCAAAAGTACTTTGTGATTTTGGATTTGGCTATTGTGGTATTTATAGCGCATCACAATATAGTTATAACTCGTCAACTATTAGCCAATACAATTCTGCAAGTGCAAGAACCTCTGGTGCTTATGCGAGTTATGCTTCCTATAACAGTAAATACTCATTCGACTTAAGCACTTTGAACTCATTAAAGTCACAGCAGGCTCAATTTACGAACAGCATTGCGGCATTAAACAATCAAAAAACTCAAGCTTCTCAGAGTATATCCAACACAGACTCCAAAATTACAAGCCTTGAAATCTTGATAAACCAGGCATTAGCGAAATTTGCTCCATTAGAAAATGCTGAAAAAAGAATTAACCAAGATTTACAGATATATTCCGAAATCAAGGGCTCAATAGAGATTAAAAGTGCAGAATATATCGTTGCTATAGATAACTTTCTTCAGGTTGCGGATGAATCATTCATCTCAAGTGCCTCAATGGCCAATTGGAACAACAAGTACTTGGTTCTTACAAATATCCAAAAAGATATTGAATCTAAGTTAACAGAAATAAAGACTCTTGCGACAGCTTTGGAGAGTTTCTTGAATGCTTTATAACTTCCATTGCAAATTCGCTAACTAACATCATTTTCTCCTTATGAATAAAGGAGTCAAGAGAATGATTCTCCCTCTAAAGGGACTCCTAATTATTGGCTGATGGAACCTACTGACTATCTATCAGTCAGTTCTATCTCTCTTCAAATTCTTCTGTCAGTCTCATCAATTCCTTAATCGACTTGACCTCAAACGTGGACTTGCTCCACGCCTCCGAGTAGCCATCAAACTTCCCAGCAATCTTGGCATTAGATAAGTCAGCACCCTTTGCTTTGAGCATTCGAAGAATTGCTGTCTCCCATTGTTGAGTGAGGTGGCCATCCATCGGCCCTCTAATTTCTGATACCTCCCAACCAAGTTTTTTGTGATCATTAAGGCGGTTATCCGGACTATTAGTAATTCCAATTTGAAGCATCCTCCAATCTGGGTGTGATAGAAAGTAGATGTACGCAACCTTATTTGGGTCAAATCCATTTTGAGCACACGATGGGCATCCGTGACCAGCAGTACGATCGGCAACTGATGCTCTCCATTTGTGAGCGTTTTCGCACTTCCAAAGTCTCTTCTTGTTTGATCCACCAGTGACTTCTGTTGGATCCCAACCAATAGATTCCTTAGAAAGCTGTGGATGTGTGGTTCTAAGATCGTTAAACCCTTTTTCTAACTGATGGCCAGAGCAAACAGCACATCCTGACCGACCATTCGATGTGTTTTTAATGCTGTTTAGTTTTGGATAGACAATTGCATTACAGACATTGTGACGCATTTTCCACTTAGCAAGGGCATTCTTGTACGGCTCCAGCGGCTCAAAACCCGCATCTGAAACAATCTGGAACGCTTCTTCTTGGGAGGTGGTGTTTTTCAGTCCAGCTTTTTTCATTCCACACTTGTAACAACCGCCATCACCGCGTTGTAGATTCTTTAGCTTTGGATAAACCACTTCTCCACAAGATAAACATCTGCATTTCCATTTAATATCAGATTTTACATATGGTTCAAGCGGTTCTAAATCATATTCTCTAAGTTTTGCTTCAGCGGTTTCTGCACTCAAGCGAATTCTAATTCCTGCATTCATTGCAGCGCATCGTGGGCATCCGGAACCCTGCTGAACTCTGTTATATCTTGAGACAACTATCTGATTGCAACTAAGACACTTACAGCGCCAATTCGAGACAGCATTCTGATAGGGCTCAAGAGGTTGAAGTCCAGCAGCGATCATCTGCGACTCCGCAAATTGCGGATCTATTTTTCTAGACACTTTCTTCAAACTCTTCGGTCAATCGCATCAACTCTTTGATCGATGTGATGGGCAGATCTCCCTTGTACCAAGTTTCTGTATAACCAGAATAAGTACCAGCGATATTTGGGTTTCCAAGATTGATTCCTGAACCTCTCAGAAAATCTAGAATGCTTTTCTCCCACTCTTTTGCTAGCAATCCATCCATCGGATTTGAGACTTCGAGAATTTTCCAACCCAATCTCTTGTGGTCATTGAGGCGATTCTTAAGGTGGTTAGTAATCCCAATTTGAAACAAGCCCCAATTTTCGTGCTCGAGGAGATAAATCCAGGCTTCCTTATTATTATCAAATCCAAATTTTGAACAGGAAGGACAGCCGTCGCCTCGTGATGTGCGATCTTTTACAACAGAACTCCACTTATGTCCTTCAGTGCAAATCCATCCAAATTTTTTATGAGTCCCGGCTAAAACTTGTCTTGGATCCCACCCATCGGCTTGTGTGGCAATTTCCGGGAAGAGCGTGAACAAATCGTTATATCCAGAAAGTAGCTTACGGTTATCACAGACAGGGCATCCAGATTGCATATTTGTCCTTGAGTTCAGTGATGCAGTCCAAATATGCCCTAACTTACATTTCCAATCACGTTTCTTGTTACTGCTTCGTGTAACTGTTTTGGGATCCCAACCAAATGCTTCAAGCGCTAGTCCGGAATCGGTAGTTTCAAAGTCATTTACTCCAATGTTGATTTGGTCGCCACTGCATACAGCACATCCACTGCTTCGACCTGTGCGTTGATGTGGCGGCGCTTTGAATATATGCCCATTCGAACATTTCCATTCGACGCTTGTGTTACTTCCTGCGGTTAGAGTCTCAGGATCAAATTTATAAGCTTCAACAGCAATATTGGGATGAGTTGTTTTCAGATCATTAAAGCCAGCCAACACTTGTCGTCCGGAACATATTGGGCACCCGTACCCTTTAACCGTACGCTCTTGAGGTCTCATTTTAAATTGATGACCCAGGTCGCATTTCCATTCGAAAGTTTTGCTGGTGCTCCCAGCTACGAAATCAGTGCCATCCGAGTTGATGAGTTGATCTAAGAGCTCTGGGTGTGTAGTTGCAAAGTCGTTGTACCCAATCAGCACACTTTGATTCGAGCAATACGGGCAATTAAAATTTCTGGTTGTTCTACTATTTACCGCGGCATCCCATTTATGGCCATATTTGCACTTCCAAACCATTTTCTTCCCACTACGAGCGGTCACGGTTTTTGGATCCCAACCGTCTGCTTCTTTGGCAATTTCTGGGTGCTTGCTTGCAAGGTCATTGAAGCCAGCTAAAACTTTGTGACCTGAACAAACAGGGCAACCTTGACCTTTTGATCTATCAGCGACTTTCGACTCCCAGATATGTCCAAAGGTGCATTTCCATTTTAATTTCTTGCTAGATCCTGAAGAGACTTTACTTGGATCCCATCCATCAGCCTCTCTAGCCAACTCGGGATTACTGGTCGCCAGGTCATTAAATCCCGCAAGCACTTTTGTGTTTGCGCAAATTGGGCAGTTTGTAGGTTTTCGATTTCTCTGAGTTCTATTGGCGGGCATTGTTATGTATTGATGACCTATGGGGCATTTCCAGCCAAGTTTCTTTTTATTTCCTGCAAAAACTTTAGTTGGATCCCAACCATCAGCC